>JAXMIV010000659.1:0-3202 GCA_034377045.1 Prosthecobacter sp.
GGGGCGGTGGCCGCGGAGTTCGGCGCGCGTTTTGTCCACCAGGACTGGCTCGGCTACACGGATCAAAAGAACCTGTGCAATTCGCTCTGCACGCAGCCGTGGATTCTGGCGCTGGATTGCGATGAGGAACTGTCCCCCGAATTGCGCGCCTCCATCCAGAGCTTCTTTGCCACCGGCGAAGATCAGCATTTCGTCGCCGCCTGGATGGCGCGCCGCGTCTGGTTTCTCGGCCGGTGGATTCGCCATGGTGATTGGTATCCGGATAAAAAGATCCGGCTCTTTCGCCGCGATGCCGGGAGCTGGCAGGGTCATGCTTCCAGCCAGGTGCATGAACGGGTAGTCGTGAATGGCCCGGTGACCACGCTGGCCGGCGATCTTTATCACTACTCCTTCAATGACATGCGCCACTACCTGGTGAAGCACGTCAGCTATTCGGATGTCTTTGCCGAGCACGAGCAAAGCGCGGGCCGCGGCTGGTCGCTGCTGGATGCGCTCTTCCGGCCCTGGTGGCGATTCTTCCGCGCCTACTTTTTGCGCCGCGGCTTCCTCGATGGCTTCCCCGGCTTTTGGATTGCCGTTTCCACCGGGTACTTTGCCTTCATCCGCTACGGCCGGAAGTATGAAACGGGTCCGGGCCGCGAAAACCGGCCGCCCGCGTTAAAACCTTAAATCCCTTCACCTAACAGCCAGCATGTTTAAAAATGGTCAGCGAGTCGTGTGCATCAACGATGACTTTGAACCCTGGGTCTATGACCTTTACCGCGCCCTGCCAAAAAAGGACAAGACGTACACCATCCGCGCCGTGGCGGCAGGCCGGTCGAATCCAAAGTTCGCCGTGAATGATGACGCGGAGCTGCAACTCACGGGCGCCGAGTTCGACATCATGGTGCTGCTCAAGGAACTTAACAACCCGGATGATCCCCACTCCAGTGTGAAGCAGGAATTGGGATTTCGGGCAGAGCGTTTCGCGCCCTTGGAGGAAGACAGTGAGGAAGCCGAAGACGCGGAGCTTGTCGGTGCCGGCGCCGAATCAAAATCCTGGGAACCGCAGCCGGCCTAACGGATGGTCCTTACGGCTTCAGCGTGCCCGCGTCCGTTGGTGGCTTGGCTGCATCGGGGGCAGGCTTCGCGGGCTCCACTGGCGCCTTGGGAGTTGCGGATGACTTGGGCTCGGCCGCTGGTTTCTCGGGGGCTTCCGGTGGTTCCGGAGCCGGAGCGGTGGCCTTTGACTTCGACGCCGCCTGCTGAGTCGGCGGCACGCGGAATAGCTTGCCTGAGTAGGGGCACTTCACCGTCTCGCCCACTGACATGCCGGTGACATCCACCAGTTGATCTTTCGTGGCGAAGGGACTGTTGACCATGCCCGGACGGCCGCTGACGGGGCTGCCATAAGGCAGTTCATCGAGCGCGAGTTTGGACGGACTGTCCGCAGGTTTGTCTTTCGGTGTCAGAAGCTTGTCCAGGCGTTTCGAATCTGGAGCAGGGTCGGTCGCGGCGGTGCTGCTTTCCGTCTCTGGCTTTACAACGTCAGCCGCGGCGCGATCGGTGCGCGGCCGATAAGGCGGCGCGTCCGCTTGGGGCACGTCAGAACTGTCGTTGTCAGTCAGGTAGCGGCTCTGGTGCGACGGCGGACGATAGGGAACCCGCGGGAACGCCAGCGTGTTCTGCTCCGTGGACGATGCCATGGCCAAGTAACGGTTCGTCTGCCCCACTGGCTGATAGCTACCCATCAGATAGGGCACAAGGCCGTCATTTTGGACAATGCGCCAGGCCTCGCGCGGAGGCATTGAACACTGAGTCAATAAACACATGGCCGCGGCCAAGGCCGCCCGGCACATCGGGAAGGATGCAACATTCATAACTAGCTTGCGGTTAGACACAGGCGCGAAATTGCCTGCAAGTGGGTAATTTGAACATTTTATCAACTTAAGGCAAGCCTGCATTCGAGAGGATTTTGTCAGCATTTCCAGATTATTTAGTTTATTCTAATGAAACAATTTTTCGCCTAACTCATGGTTCGAAACCAAAGTTTCCTGATGGCTGGCGGCCACATCAAAGGGCGGCGGTAAAGGCTCCCTTCCTTCGGGAAACAGGCATCGATGCCTGATAGATCTGGGTTTGGATGCCCTCCATCATCTGACGCACGTGCGGCCAGCGGGCGCGATCACGCATGATGTCCATGCTGCGCTGAAACGAACCCCAGCGAATGACCTCAATATCCACATTGCGCACCCCCCAATCATTCATTAGGCCACGACTGGGTTTGTAGAGATCGATCGTGCCCGTGCCCACCAGGGCGCTGCCGTAGTCGTCCACTTCATAGACGACATTCGATTGACCCGCGATGCGAAATAAGGTGCCTACCGGATAGCGCGACCAGTCCGCCGCCGCGCTGCGGAGGGAGCCAAATTTCAAGCGCGTCCCCACCGCGTTCCTGACACCGTAGGCGATGTGATCAGACTCGTCATGGCAGTAAGCGGTCGTCCGAACCGTCATCCGCCGGCCCGGGGCCATCTTCCCATGACCGGCCGGATTGGCTGCCGCCAGGAGAAGGGGCGGCCGTGGCGCCTCGAATACAAAATGGTAGCGCTTCATTTCCTGGGGCCGGAATGGCACGCCAGCGGCCAAAGCCTTGCGAACCTCGTACCGCACGCCCGGCTGCAGCGGCTGGCCAGGGTTCGCGGGTGGCCTGAATTGCGCGAATCTGACCGCCTCCAGGGAGCAGGAGCTTAAGGCTACAATCGCTCCAAGAGCGACGACGGGCCGGGCGAAACAGCTCAGTGAGTTCATAGTGGAAATTATTACTTCCCTATAACGTAATGGAAATTTTAGAAGTCAGCAATATAAAAACAATAAGTTCCATATATTAATGGTTCGAATAACCTAATCTTTCTCACATTTGCGATACGCGAATCACCTACCATCAAAAAGCCGATTAACCCCTTAACTCCTTCATTGTCTGGAGATTACGCCGTCCCGCCCAAGCCCATTCGACGGGCGCTTTCCAGGCAAATCCCGGTCACCGAGCGCAACCTTGCGTCGCAAAATATTTTCAAAAACTCTTCAATCAGGTGCTGGAACGGCTTCTTTGAGCGCAGCAGCCTGCTCTTGCGCCGCCCGTTCCCACTGCTGCCGATAGTGATCGAGGCGCTCCTTGACCCTCGCTTCCAGGCCGTTGGAACTCGGTTCGTAATACTGGCGA
>JAXMIV010000660.1:0-4494 GCA_034377045.1 Prosthecobacter sp.
CCTGTCGGTGAGTAATCCCCCGTCGATCGCACCGGGCGACCAGCCGCAGTCCGTCACCGTGGATCCCGGTGGCACCGCCACCTTTACCGTGTTCGCCACTGCGGATGGCGGGGTGCCCATCACCGGCTATCAATGGTACCACGGCACGACCTTATTGGTGGGCGAGACCTCCCCGACACTCGTTCTGACCAATATACAGCAAGTGGATGAGGGAACTTACACCGTGGTGGTCACCAATGCGGGCGGCAGTGTGACCAGCAATGGCGCGGTGCTGACCGTCAATGACCCGGTCGCGTTCGTTACTCCGCTCGTCAATATGACGGCTGGCGTTGGTTTCACGGCCACCTTCACCGTCGTTGTCTCGGGCACCAATCCGCAGTATCAGTGGTATGTCGATTGGGCGGATACGTCGAAACCCGGGAGCTTCAACCCCATTGTCGGAGCCAACGGCCCCAGCTATACGACTCCGGAGTTGGTGAAGGCAGATGACAAAAACAAATACCGCGTGATCGTCAGCAACCACCTCAATACCATTGGCACCGTGGGCGCGAATTCCTTCGTCACGCTGACGGTCGTTGAAGGCACTCCGGGTTTCCTAACTCATCCGCTATCAAAGACCTTGCCTGCCGGCGGCAATCTCGCTCTTTCCGTCTCGGCGGCCGGGGTCCCGCCCTTGGTCTATCAGTGGAAGCGCAACGGCCTCATCCTGGTGGACGGAGTGCAGACCAGCGGCGCGATCGTCGCCGGTGCAAAATCGAAAGACCTGGCGGTCAGTAACATTCCCATCGGCATGGCCGGCGCCTACACCTGCGACGTTACGTCCGGGAATAATGTCAAAGTCACCAGCAACAAAGGTTATGTTCTGGTTGTGGGCAGCACCCTTGTGCGCACACCCATCGCCGTTGGCGGCGTCGCGAGCTTGAAGGCGGCGCCGATTCTCGGCCTCCCAACGGGACTCCCAACTCCGACTCAGGACCCTACTTACACCATCACCTATGCGTGGCTGAAAGATGGGAACGTCGTCACGGATGATCCCAATCACATTTCCCGCACCGTCGATGGCAAGACCTTAAACTTTAAGAATCTCGTCGTTACGGATTCAGGCACCTATGGGCTGCGGGTCACCTTCGTTGGCCAAACGGTCGAAGGCAACGTTGCGGAACTGGAGGTCTTTAATGACAAGCCCGACGTCTTGGCCGTTGCCTTCCCGACGGGCATTGTGGGTGGCGCCTACAGCTATCAAATCCCCGTGGATCAATCGCCTTTGCTGGCGCCGACCACCTTTGCGTGGGCGGCAGACACCACGTCCCTCCTGCCGGGAACGAAGAGTCTCCCTGCCGGGCTGAAGCTCAATGTCAAAACCGGCGCGATCACCGGCCGGCCTACGAAGGCTGGTACCTACCTGATCAAAGTCTCCGCCAGCAACAGCAAGGGCAAAGACGAAGTGACGAATCTGACTCTCGTTGTCGAGCCGTTGCCCACCAATCTGGCGGGTGACTATGCCGGGCCGCTGCCGCGCAACCTGAGCTTGAACAAGAGCATGGGCGGCCGCTTTGACCTCAAAGTCACCGCGACCGGCTCCTTCACCGGCAAGCTGACGATGGGCTCAACCAGCCACACCTTCGCCGGCGCCTTGGAGATTGTCCCCAGTGACGTGCCGGCGGCACTGCCGCATGCCACCGTGACCATCAAGCGCACCGGCACGCCATTGCCGACGCCGCTGACGCTCACGTTCCAGATCAACCCGGCCACACAGCGGTTGGCCGTGGATGGTGGGGGTCTCCCTCTAAGCACCATTTCAGACGGCACCCTTCCCGTTCCCAATACCATTGCCTTCAACGCCTGGCGCAATAAGTGGAATGCCTTGACCGGAGCCGCTGCCTCTCCGGCCACCGGCTACATCGGCTACTACACCATGGGCCTGAATATCCCCGTGGCTGACCAGGATGAGAATTCGACAACCATTCCTCAGGGCGTCGGCTACGCCGGCTTCACGGTGGCGAAGGCCGGCACGCTGACCCTGGCCGGCAAGACGGCCGACGGTGAAGGCATCACCGGCGCCCAGTTCGTCGGGCCGGATGGTGACATCGTCATCTACCTGCCCTTGTACACCACCAATCCGAAGGGTTCTTTGCTAGGCACGGTCTTCCTCGACGATGAGGGTGATGCGGACTCCACCGACAATGCCGATCCCGCGGACAATGTCTTTAAGGGCGCGGAAACCCTGAGCTGGCTGCGTCCGGCCAATGCCGCCACCACGGCCCGAACCTACAAGGCAGGCATCCGCCCAGACGGCTCCCCGCTGCTTTTGACCGCGGTCGGTGGCCGTTACATCCCACCAGTGCTGCCGGCCCGGCTGCTTGGCGTCACCGGCACGCAGAACAACGCGGAAATTGAATTCAGCGCCGGTGGCTTGGCGGCCGCTTCGATCGATCCGACGCTTACCATCAGCATCGATGCCACGAACAAAGTCAAAGTGCCGGCTTCGAGCACCACGATCCTGCCAAATCCGAATCCGGCCAAATTGACCCTCACGGTGACTGCCACTACCGGCGTCTTCACTGGCGGCTTCACTCTGGTGGACAATGATCCCCGCGCTCCTGTCGCACCGGCAACCAGTCGGCCGAAACTGACGCGCACCGGCAAGTTCCAAGGCTTGATCATCAAAAATGGCGGCATCCTCCGCGGCTTTGGATACTTCACCCTGGCCCAGCTCCCCTCGGACGGTCCTCCCGCCACCACCCCGGCTAATTCCCCCATCCTCTCCGGCCTGGCAGATCTTCACGTCCTGCCGTAATTGCCTAGGCACATTCTTGGGAATGAGAAACGTAACACCCGCCCCATCTCCGATTTAGCTGTGTAATAACGAAGTACATACTGCAATGGCTTGATCTCGCTCAAGCTTTGAGGTTTAATCTGAGAAAACCGAAATTAATTCAAACAGTACAAGGCCATGAAACATCTCAAGCAGATCTTGTCCGATGCGCGGCGTCACAAAGGGCTGGCACTCATCATTGTATTGTCGATGCTCGCCCTCGCGACCATCGTCATTTTGGCTTTCCTGAGTGTTGCTGACACCGAGCATAAAGCGACGATCACGTACTCAGCTTCGCAATCCGCCCGGCGCTTTGCCGATACGGCGGTCAATCTCGTCATCTCGCAGATTCGCTCAGCGTCCGCGCGCGAACCGGAGCCCGCGCCCGGCGCCGCCACCTATTCCGCCGTTCCGGTCATTCATGCCACGCAACCCGGCGCTGTGCGCAAGTACAATCAGGCAGGCGCCTTTGTCGCGGGGTACAAGCTGTTCTCTGACGCCAATCTGATCTTCCGCCCCACTGAGGCTGGCACAAATGCTCGAGCTCAGGAAAAAAACTTCGTCACCACCTCCGAACCGCCGGCCGGGTGGGACGCAGGCGAAAACCTCGCGCGCTACGTGGACTTGAATGAACCTGTGGTTAAGGGCGTGGCCAATGCCGAAGGTGAAACGGCCGCGGTTCAGACCGTTTTCCCCATCATCGATCCGCGCGCAGGCCAGGATGTCGATTCCGCGGACGGTAATATTCCCATTGAGGGCTTTAGCTACGGACCCCTCACCGCGATCAGTGGCTCCAACCTTGGCGACAAAGTGGTGATTCCCGGTTCGGCTGCCGCCGACACCATTGACGATCTGCGGCTGCCGATGCCGGTCCAATGGTTGTACATTCTCAAGGACGGCACCGTGGGGCACTTGAATGAGACCCTCCAATTCGTGTCGGAGGCCGGGGAACCTTCAGTTGAAAACCCCATGGTTAGCCGCATTGCCTTCTGGACGGATGACGAAACTTGCAAGGTCAACATCAATACAGCCGCGGAGCCGACCTTCGAGGGCCAGCCGCTCTACTTTCACGAGCGCGACCATCGCTGGGCCGACTATCCTCCCACCCGCAGTGAATACCAACGCTTCCCCGGCCACCCGGCAACGGTCGCTCTCAGCAGCGTGCTTTATCCGAACCCATATCAGACCAATGAGCGCAACTTGGAAACGTATGGCGAATCCGCCAGCGACCTTGTCCGCATCGTTAACGTCAAGGAGAAGATTTATGACTTGATGCCCCGTATCCAGATGGGTGGCAGCAAAGCCGGAACCGAATTTTTTGACGTCAGCGAAAGCGCCTATGACACCGGTGTCAAAAAAGCTGCCGCCGTGGACATTCAGACCGCACTCGGCGAGCGCCTTTATGCCAGCGTGGACGAACTCCTGTTCTCGCAGACCACCGACAATGGCAAACGCGTGCTCAATGTCGCCAACTATGGTGGAGGGGTGCTGTTCGACAAGGCCACGCTTGAGCGCACCTCAGCCTTTCTAACCGCCAGCAGCCGCGGCAGTGAAGTCAGCATGTTTGGCCTGCCAAAGGTAGCCATGTGGCCGATCGCGGAGGATACCACGCGCCGCACCGGTTTCGACAATCTGATCGAGTTCTGTTCCAGATTGGGGCCGGCGAACAACTACATTTT
>JAXMIV010000661.1:0-2647 GCA_034377045.1 Prosthecobacter sp.
GTGCCCGGCATTGATGCCGTCTTCATCGGCCCGAACGATCTGCATGCCTCCATGGGTTTGATTCCCGCCTTCGACAGCGACAGCGCGGAGTTCAACGCCGCCCTCAAGAAAGTGTTCGCGAGCGCCAAAGCCCACGGCGTCGCTCCCGGAATCCACGTCGCCGACGCCACTCAAGCCCAACGCCGGCTCAACGAAGGCTGGCAAATGATCGCCGTCGCCAGTGAGGTCGGCTTCATGCTGGACAAGGCCAGCGAGATCGTCACCTCTCTGGGCCTTGGCCAGCACGGACCCTTGGCGAAATACTGAGTTCTCGCGATGGCTTGCAACAGGGAGAAACCGATCCTGCGGGAGTTTTGTCAAGGAATGGTAAAGGTGCTTGGGTGCGGGCAAAAGCCGCCCATGCTCACGGGTCAGATCAGCGCCGCCCGCGCCCGCCGCCATGAAAGCCTCGCATCTCCTCATCGCGCTCGTGTTTGCCACGAACATGACAGCCACCCTGCGTGCCCAGAGTGGCGTGCTGGACCTAACCACGCTGCACGACTACGCCAACCAAACCGTTCCGGCCTACATCACGCGCAACAATACGCCGGGCAACAACGCCATCACCAATGCCGGCGCGACGCTGGGCCGGGTGCTGTTTTACGACAAGCGGCTCTCCCGTGACGACACAATCTCCTGCGCCTCGTGTCATCAACAGGCCCATGGTTTTGGCGACACTGCCACCGCCAGCACCGGCGTTGCCGGGACGACGGGCCGGCATGGCATGCGCCTGATCAATGCCCGCTTCGCCCAGGAGGTCCGGTTCTTTTGGGATGAGCGGGCCACCAGCCTGGAAAACCAAACCACTCAGCCGATCCAAAATCATGTCGAAATGGGCTTCAGCGGCACCCTCGGTGATCCTGCCTTTGCGGACTTGGTGACCAAGTTGTCTGCCATTCCCGAGTATCGCGTCCTTTTTGCCCAGACCTTCGGCAGCGCTGCCATCACCGAAACCCTTGTCCAACGTGCGATTGCCCAATTCGTCAGAAGCATTCAGTCGTTCGATTCCAGATATGACGCAGGCCGAACCCTGGCGGGGGCCGACGGACCGCCCTTTGCGAATTTCACGCCAAGCGAGAATGGCGGCAAGCAGCTCTTCCTGGCTCCGCCTCCCGGCGGCGCGGGCTGTGCCGGCTGCCACCGCCCGCCAGAATTCGACATCGACCCGAACAGCCGCAACAATGGCGTGATCACCTCCATCGGCGGCGGCACGGATCTGACGAACACCCGCTCACCCAGCCTCCGCGATCTGGCTGGACCTGATGGCCTGCCCAACGGCGGCATGATGCACGACGGCAGCTTCACCACGCTGGCCCAAGTCATGAATCACTACAACCTCATTCCTGGCGACAACACGAACCTCGATCCGCGCCTGCGGCGTCCGGGTGGGGCCGTTCAGAACCTCAATCTTACCGTGCAGCAGCGTAACGATCTCGCGGCCTTCATGCTCACTCTCACCGGCTCCGCCGTTTACAGCGATGAGAAGTGGTCAAACCCCTTCAATGCCCAGGGCGAACTCGCGCTCATCATCCTTCCCCCAGCCGCGACGACCGTGCAGAACAATGGCAATGGCACCGCCACCATCACCTGTGCCGCCGCGCCGGGCCTAACCTATCAAGTTGAGTCTTCCAATGATCTCAAAATTTGGACCGATGCCGGCAGCATCACCGCTGACGTCAACGGCATGCTGGTTCATTCCGTGGCGATCGCGCCATCAACGTTTTATCGATTTACGTACACGCCGTAGAGCCGCAAAATCTATTGCGCGAACGGCTAAGGAGCGGCCTCGATCCGGACGTGGCCGACGGCACCGGTTGGCGTGATGAAGAGGCCTAGGCCGGCGTTAAGATCCTCGAAGAAAATGCCGGAGATGGGGACGGTCTTGATCGTGCCGGGC
Source organism: Prosthecobacter sp. (assembly GCA_034377045.1). Lineage (GTDB taxonomy): Bacteria > Verrucomicrobiota > Verrucomicrobiia > Verrucomicrobiales > Verrucomicrobiaceae > Prosthecobacter. The sequence goes on from JAXMIV010000661.1 coordinate 1,937, forward strand.
GGCACAAAGGTGCCGCTGAAAGTACCTAGAGCCGGTACGATGGTGATCAGCAATTTGTCGGCGGCGATGGGCCTCACGGTCACCCTGGATAGTGTCGAGATAGTCACCGTTTTCACAATCGGCGCCGCGAGTCCGCCGACGCTGAGTGTTACTTTGGCAGCGCCACTGGTGGCGTTGAGGGTGTCAAGCACGCGTTTGTTGAGGACGGGAGGTGAGTAGTAGCAGCCGATCACTGCGAGCGCCGTGTCGGTGCCGTGCAGCCAACGGAGCGTTCCTTCGGGGGCGCCGGCGCTGACATTGAAGGTCAACACGCCACTGAGGGTCGTGAGGCCGGCGCCGATTTTCGCGAACACGGGGATGCCGCCATCTTTCGAAATGTTCGACGTTGCGGTGAAGGAGGTCGCATCCGCAAGCCGACCGATCACGGTGACGAGCCCCTTGGCCGAGATCACCAACGAGGCGCTGCCGGAATTCGCACCGGCGGGCTCATCAAGAAGCGTTGGAAAGAGCAGCGTGTAGGTGCCCACCGGAACCGGATGCGCGAGGTCGATCAACGTGCGATCGCCGCTGAGAGTTGCGGTGATGCCGCCGCCGGTGATCGTGCCGGTGACATGACCATCGGTGGGATCAATGGCCACCTGCAGAGTGACATGCAGCGGCGGCAGTTTGGCGCCGCGCGAGAGTGTGAAGCTGGCGGTGCCGTCGTTGTGC
>JAXMIV010000662.1:0-3164 GCA_034377045.1 Prosthecobacter sp.
GCATCGCCCTGGAAATGTGCGCGCAGATGGCCCTCGGCACCCTGGCCCTGAACCCAGGGCTCGCGCCGATCCCGGCGCATCTTTTGGACAAGCACCACCTGCGCAAGCATGGACCTGGAGCGTATTATGGGCAGGCCTAGCAAGCTTACTTCTTATCGTTTGGCCGCAGTTTGGCAGTGCCGGGCAGGCCGCTGAAGAAGAAGTAACGGGGAGAGCGCAGCAGGTCGCCCAATTCCCGTGTGGCCATCGCGGACAGGTAACCTTGCAGACGTTCGTGAGCGCTGGGCCAGGGTTCCAGATGCTTCTCCAGAAAGCGGTGAAGGCGGGCATTGGCATTGAACTCGATGGCCAGGGTGCCCAGATTCAGCAGCAGCACTACCGCGCAAACGGCCATGAAGGCGAGAAAAGCGATGCGCGGATGGATTCTGAGCAGCAGCATCCCCACGGCGCCAAACGCCCCAAAGATCGGCCCGTAGCGGGTCATTAAAATCACGGTCTGGCGCCACTTGAACTGCGCCAGCGAGTCCCCGGTTTGCGTGGCATGCGCGGCCTCATGCAGCGCCACGGCCCAGGCCGCCATGCTGCTGCCGCGGGCGATCTCAGGACGCAAAAACAAGCGCCGCCGACGCGGGTCGTAGTAATCACTCACCACGCTGGTGTGTTCGACGATCTCGATATCATCGATGCCCTCGGATTCGAGAAACAGCTTGGCCATTTCCGCGCCGGTGTGGGCCATGGGCGCGTTTTCCCGGCCCCCCTGCCGCAACATTTGCTCATACCGCCCCAGCGCATGGCGGCTGATGCCGATGCCCAGCACGAGGACAAGAATGATGATGATCAGAAACATGGAGTGGCACCTTCCGTGCATTGCAGGCGGCGGCAACCGAAAGGAGACGTGAAGAAATGTCTCGCCTCAAACTTGGCCTTAGTCTTGCTTAGTTTAAAATAGACGCCCAACCAGGCACTCACCCGCCATGCTCTTCAATCACTACCAAACGGAGGACTTCTTTGACGAGATGTTCGCCGCCGAGGGCGTCACCCGCCCTCATTACCGCAATGTCGCGGAGGCGTTCCATGAGGTCGACGCGGCCGAATTCCGCAACAAACAGGCGGCGGTCGAAGCCGCCTTCATGCGCGGCGGGGTCACCTTTACCGTTTACAACGATTCGCAGGGGACGGAGCGCATCTTTCCCTTCGACTGCGTTCCCAGGGTGATTTCCGCGGAGGAATGGGAGGTCATTGAAAAGGGCCTGATCCAGCGCATCACCGCCCTGAATCTCTTCCTGCACGACATTTACCACGATCAGAAGATCATCAAAGACCGCGTCATTCCCGCCCAGTACGTACTGAGCGCCAAGCACTTCCGGCGCGAGTTCATGCACTTCTCCGTGCCCAAGGACATCTACGTCCACATCTGCGGCACCGACCTGATCCGCGACCGCAACGGCCAATACCTGGTGCTGGAAGACAATCTGCGCTGCCCCTCCGGAGCCAGCTACATGCTGGAGAATCGCAGCGCCCTGAAGCGGACCTTTCCCGGGCTGTTCCAGGCCAGCGGTGTCCGGCCCGTGCGCAATTACCCCGAGGAACTGCTCAAGGTCATGCAGTACTGCGCGCCGGCGAACTTCGATGGCAACGACAACCCCAACTGCGTGCTGCTGACCCCCGGAGTCTTCAACAGCGCCTACTTTGAACACGCCTTCCTGGCCCGCCAAATGGGCATCCCCATCGTCGAGGGCCGGGACCTTGTCGTCCGCGACTTCAAGGTGTATATGCGCACCACCGCCGGGCTGGCCAAGGTGGACGTGATCTACCGCCGGATTGACGATGACTTTCTCGATCCCTCGGTTTTCCGCGCTGACTCGCTGCTGGGGGTGCCGGGACTGGTGAATGCCTATCGCGCCGGCAATGTCAGCCTGGCGAACAGCATCGGCACGGGTGTGGCGGACGACAAGGTCGTGTACTACTTTGTGCCGCGCATGATCAAGTACTACCTCGGCGAGGATCCGATCCTGCCAAACGTGGAGACGTACCTGGCGTCTGAACCCAAAGACTGCGCCTACATCCTCGACAACTTGAACAAACTCGTCGTCAAATCCGCCAACGAAGCTGGCGGCTACGGCATGCTCATGGGGCCCTGGGCTTCCACCGATGAAATCGAAGATTTCCGCAAAAACATCGAAGCCAACCCGCGCAACTTCATCGCCCAGCCGCCCATCTCGCTGAGCCGTCATCCCACCTGGACCGGAGACGCTTTTGAAGGCCGGCATATCGATCTGCGGCCCTACATTCTGTACGGTGAAAAAATCACCGTCACGCCCGGTGGCCTCACGCGCGTGGCCTTGCGCAAGGGTTCGCTTGTGGTGAATAGTTCCCAAGGCGGCGGATCGAAGGACACCTGGGTCCTGCGCGATCACATCAATCCTTGAATCTCCCTCCCGCCCCCGACCGCCAATGTCCAAGTCCCCTCCGACTCAAGAAGCCGTCGCCCGCCACAAGCAGGCCAACCTCATGCTGTCCCGGGTGGCTGGCAGCCTGTACTGGATGAGCCGCTACCTGGAACGCGCCGAAAACCAGGCCCGTTTGATCGACATCAACCTGCAAATCCTGCTCGATTTCGGCCAAGTGTGCGATGAAACGCTCAAAGAACACTGGCTTCCGGTCCTGCGTTCCTCCGGTGACGAGGAACTCTTCTTCACGCTCTATGAGACCACGGACAACGAGAGCGTAACGGAGTTTGTCACCTTCCGCCGGGAAAATCCGAATTCGCTCATTTCCTGCATCTCCAGCGCCCGCGAAAACGCGCGGCAGGTGCGCGATCAAATCTCCGCTGAAATGTGGGAGGTCCTCAATGATGCCTACCACTTCGTGCAAAGCGCGGATGCGCGGAAACTTTGGCATGACGGCGGCGGCGCCAGCGCCTTTTACGATCAGATCAAGCGCTACTCCCACCTCTTCCAAGGCATCACGCTCGCCACCTTTTCGCGCAACGAGGGCTTCGACTTCATCGAGTTCGGCAAATACTGGGCGCACCGGCTGCACCACAGGCTGGCGCCGCTGTGGTGGCTGCATGCCATGCACCATGGCAGCGAGCGCCTGTACGCGCTCAACAACCTACGCTAGACAGTTTTTGGGCGTCCAGAAAAAGCCCGACGTGGACGATA
>JAXMIV010000663.1:0-2606 GCA_034377045.1 Prosthecobacter sp.
AGTTTGGCCAAGCGGCTGGCCAGGGAAGCGGCGAGTCGAGGCTTTGCTGCGCGCGCGGCAGGCCTCGATTCGCTGCAACCGGCCGATCTCATACGTGAACAAAATGTACTGCTGGTGACCAGCACCTGGGGCGAGGGCGACATGCCCGACAATGCCATCTCCTTCTGGGAGGCCATCAATCAAAACGGCAGCAGCCCCAACCTCGACGGTGTGCGTTACAGCGTACTGGCGCTCGGCGACCTGAACTACGGCGAAACCTTTTGCCTGGCCGGCAAGAGATTGGACGCCCGCCTGGAAGAACTCGGCGCCAAGCGGGTGACGGCGCGTGTCGACTGTGATGTCGAATTTGATGCGCAGGCCAAGCAATGGAGCGTCAATGCCTTCAGCGCACTGCTCGAGATACCGGGCACCGCAACCCTGCTGGAGCCGGCAACCCAGGTGGAAGAAGTTGAAGAATCGTCCGCTTACACCAAAAAGAATCCCTTTGCGGCAAAGCTCCTGGCGACTGTGGGACTCAATGCCAAAGGCAGTTCCAAGGACACGCGCCACATCGCCTTTTCCCTCGCGGGCTCAGGCCTTGACTATGAAGTCGGTGATGCGCTCGGGGTGTATGTACAAAATTGCCCTGAAGTGGTGGCTGAAGTGATCGCCGCTCACGGTCTGGATCCCGAGTCTGAAGCAGCGCTCCCGGATGCTGGTGCGGCGCCACTGCGGGAGGCGCTTTTGCAGCATTACGAGGTGCGCCACTTGTTAGGCCAAACCCCCAAGGCATCCGTCAGCGTCGCGGAATTCATCGGCGGTCTGCGCAAGCTGCAGCCGCGGCTTTACTCCATTGCCTCGAGCTTGAAGGCCCATCCTGATGAGGTGCATCTCTGTGTGGCAGCGGTCCGTTATCAGGACGACGGCATCATGCATAAGGGCGTCGCCAGCACCTTCCTGGCGGATCGTCTGGCGCCCGGGGACACCACGGGAATCTTTTTCCATGTCGCCAAACATTTCCGCCTGCCGACAGATCGTACCTGCCCTGTGATCATGGTCGGACCGGGCACTGGGATTGCGCCCTTCCGGGCTTTCCTGGAGGAGCGCGAGGCAACGGGCGCCCCCGGCAAGAATTGGCTCTTTTTTGGCGACCAACATCGCGCCAGCGACTTTCTTTATCATGATCAAATCATCGAGTGGATGCGCAATGGCGTGCTGACCCGGCTCGATACGGCTTTTTCCCGGGATCAGGAGGAGAAGGTTTATGTGCAAACCCGCATGCTCACCGCCGCCGCCGAACTCTGGCAGTGGCTGGAGGAGGGCGCGCATTTCTATGTCTGCGGTGATGCCAAACGCATGGCCAAGGATGTCGACGCCGCTCTCCATGAGGTCATCCGCAACGCGGGCGGAAAATCTGTCGAAGAAGCCGCCGCCTATGTGGCGGACATGAAGAAGAACAAGAGGTACCAGCGGGATGTGTACTAGCACCAGGAGGCCGCAACCATGACCACTCTCACTCCTCCACCCAGCAACACAGGCAACGGTTTCTCCGCCGAGCAACAGCGTTACCTCGAAGGCTTCTTCGCGGGCATCGCCGCGGGAGGCGTGTCTTTTGGTGACCTCGGCGCCGCACCTGCCGCCTCTCCGACCATCGCACAAGATGGACCATCCCTTGACGAGCTGACCAAGGAGGAACGCATCAAGCGTGAGCTGCATCCCTTCGATGCCATTGAGCAACTGATGCTGGATGCGCGATGGAATGCGAAGCCGGAGCCGGAGAGTGTGTTCCGCTACAAATGGAATGGCCTTTTTTGGCTGAATCCCGTTAAGGACGGCTACATGTGCCGGCTGCGCATTCCCGGAGGCGTGATCAAAAGCTACCAACTTCGCGAACTAGCCGCCATCGCGCGCGATTTAACCACGGGTTATGTCCAGATCACGACACGGAACAATTTTCAAATTCGTCTGATCGAACCGAAGAACTGCCCTGAGGTGCTCAGGCGGATTCAGGGCTGCGGCCTGCATTCCAAAGGCGCGGGAGCGGACAATATCCGCAACATCACGATGAATCCTTGTGCGGGTTATGATTCGCATGAGCTGATCGATGTCCGGCCCTTGGTCAATGAACTGGCGACGCTGATCATCGGCACGAAGGAGTTTTATGATCTGCCGCGCAAATTCAACATCGCGTATGACGGTGGTGGATTGATCAGCGCGGTCGAGGACACGAATGACATTGGCGCCAGCGCGGTGCGCATCACGGAGAACAGCGAAGGCATCGAGCCAGGAGTTTGGTTCCGCATCGCTCTTGGCGGGGTCACCGGCCATCAGACCTTTGCCAGCGACTGGGGCGTGATCGTGAAACCGGATCAGCTCAATGACGTGATGCTGGCGCTGTTGCGGGTATTCATCAAACTTGGCGATCGCACGAACCGGAAGAAAGCACGGTTCAAGTATGTCGTGGAAGGCATCGGCCTGGAAGGCGTCTTGGCGGAAGTGGAGAAACTGCTGCCGTTCAATCTGACACGACTCGCGCCTGAAGCTGCGATTCAGGAGAAACGCCCTTTCTCGCAACAAGGTCATTCGCACGTAGGCATCCATGCGCAAAAGCAGGACGGCCTGGTCTA
>JAXMIV010000664.1:0-3297 GCA_034377045.1 Prosthecobacter sp.
CCAAAGGCCTGAAGGATCTGCCGCAACTCCTCCGTGCGGATGCGTTCGTCCAGCGCGACACTGACGCGATTCGCATCCACGCGGCGGAGATTGATTCCTAGAGCCGCGCCTGCGCCTAGCACTTCATCCGCATTGACCACACTGATGGTTAGGGTATCAAAGTAGTCCTCGCTGGCGATCTTGAGGCCGCCGTGTTTCAGTTCGCGCGCCAGCCAGGCCGCGGCGCCATGCACGCGCAGGGCGATGTTCTTCAAGCCTTCCGGTCCGTGATAAATCGCGTACATGGAGGCCATGACCGCCAGCAGGACCTGCGCGGTGCAGATGTTGCTGGTGGCCTTTTCACGGCGGATGTGTTGCTCTCGCGTTTGCAGGGCCAGGCGATACGCGGGCCGCCCTTCCGCATCATGCGAGACGCCGACGAGGCGCCCTGGCAGGCGGCGCTTGAAGGCATCCTTGACCGCCATGAAGGCGGCATGCGGCCCGCCAAAACCCAGCGGTACGCCAAAGCGCTGGCTGCTGCCCACACAGATGTCGGCGCCAAATTCCCCCGGTGGTTTCAGCACCGTCAGCGCCAGCAAATCCGCGGCGACAACGAACAAGGCGCCCGCCTCATGAACCCGTTGGCCCAAGACGCTAAAATCATGCACGGCGCCCAGAGTGTCCGGATACTGCACCAGCACTGCCGCCAGTCCCGGCGTGCCGTTGGGCCGCCATTGCGCAACATCGCCCACTTCCAGGTGAATGCCCAAAGCCTGCAGGCGGGTGCGCACCACCGCGATGCTTTGCGGATGGCATTGATCGGAGATGAAAACACGATCGGCTCCGCTCACTTGGGCGGCCGCCAGGGTCAGCGCTTCCGCGCACGCGGTGCCTTCATCGAGCAGGGACGCATTGGCCACGTCTAGGCTCGTCAGGTCGCAAATCATCGTTTGGAAATTCAGCAGTGCCTCCAGCCGGCCCTGCGCGATCTCCGGCTGATACGGCGTGTAAGCCGTATACCAGCCCGGGTTCTCCAACACATTGCGCAAAATCACCGGCGGCGTGAACGTGTCATGGTAGCCCAGGCCAATGAAGGAGCGCAGCACGCGGTTGCGGCCCATGATGCCGCGCAGCCGGTTGAGCGCCTCCTCTTCGGTCAAAGCCGGCGGCAGATTCAGCGGCGACCGTTGCCGAATCGCCTCCGGCACGACCTGGTCAATGAGCGCATCCAACGAAGATTCGCCAAGCGTGGCCAGCATCGCGGCGGCCTCGGTGGGAGATGGACCGATGTGGCGGGAGGAGAAAGTGGGAGCGGAGGGCATGGGGAAAGGGGCAGCAGGCCGCCCGCCAGAGCCAGCGTGGGCGCAATCTGCTGCTCTCTTCCCCTAGCCAAATCTTGGCGCCTTGCAAGACGCGGAGCTGACAAACCGATCCTGCACCCCGATTCAACCGCCTTGCCGAGAGCCCGGACCTCGCACACCATGACCGCATGAAGCTTGTCGTCCTGTTTCTCATCCTCTGCGGAATGCTTGTCGCCCGCGCGGAGGTACCCCTTAACAGCCTGGACCGGGTGCTCGCCGCGACGCAGAAATCGCCGGAATGGAGCGGCGCCAGAAGTCAGGCGGAACGCCTGGGAGTGCTGCGCAAGCAGGCCCTCAAGTACGCCGCGGTCTCGGACCTCGTCTCTGACCGGTATCTGATCACGGCCCTTGCCGGGCCTGTGGACTTGGTGCGTTTTTTTGGCCTGGCGCGATCCGTTTGCGGCGGTTCCATTGACCGGCGGGCGGCCCTGCTCAAGGAGTGGAGGCGTGAGGGCGCGACCCGGCTGAAAATCGCGGCTGGCGCCGCCGCTCCCGTCGATCTGTCTCCCGATGACCTGCCCAGCAATGCCCTTGGGGCGCTGTTTGGCGAGGAACTGAAACCCCACAACGCGAACCTCGGCCACGATCTCATTGCCGATCTGCAGAAGTTTCTGGGCAATCTCGACCCTGTCGTGGACAGCGTGACGACTCGCTTCACCTATGAACAGTTGGTCCATGGGCTGAGCGCTGAGGCCACGCCCGAAGCCCGCCGCGCCAGCCGCGAATGGCTGACTGCGGAGCCCTTGTACCTCCTCCCACTGGTGGCGCCTGAAAAGGCCAAGACCTTCGCCAACGCCGCCATAGCCTTGAAAGCCGCGGGCCTGGAGGTTCGCAAGCACGAGGGGCACCCCATTGTCATCGAGCGCATCGGCACGCCGGAACCAGTGGCAAAAGTCCCCGAGCCGAAATTCCCCAAGGCCGTGCCGGTGGATGAGCCCTATCCCAAAGCCGTGCCGGTACCGGAAAAGTTTCCCAAGGCGATTCCCGTGAAGTGACCTGACTCTCGCCATCACGTGATCAATAAACAAGCCGTTCTGGACTTGATCCTCGCTGCCTTGACCGCCGAGTTGGAGGCCATCACGCGTGGCGCCCGTGCCTCCTTCGCCGCCGCCACCGATCCCGACAGCAAGGCCGAAAACAAGTACGACACCCGCACCCTCGAAGCCTCCTACGTGGCCCGCGGTCAGGCGCAACGCGTCGCCGAACTCGACTCCGCCCTGCACGCTTTCCGCGCTCTGTCCGGCAACCCCTGGCCTGCGGGTTCGTCCATCGCCACCGGCGCCCTCGTCACCCTGCAAACACCCGCGGGTGACAGTGAATTTTACTTCCTCGGCCCCGCCGCCGGCGGCACGGAAGTTCGGCATGAAGCCCAGGAAATCCTCGTCATTACACCAACCTCGCCGTTAGGCCAAAAGCTCCTCGGAAAAAAGCGGGGTGACCGTATCGACCTTCGGCCCGGGCATCCGGCGGTGGTGGCGGCGGTGAGGTGAAGGAGATCAAATCTTGCACTTTGCTTGCGGGTTGCCACAAGGACGTGCGACCATAAGCCCGCATGAAGGCCAAAGTCATCATTACCGATTTCATCTCCGAACCGCTGGATCATGAGCGCCGCATCCTGGGAGACGTGGCAGATGTCACGGCCCTGCGGCACGTAAGGATCGAAGTAAACCACGTCCATGCGCAGAGCCTTTGCGCGCAAGGCCGTGGCCGTACCGATGCGGCCCATGCCAACCATGCCAAACGTACGCCCGCGCAGCCGCCACAGCGGCGCCGCCTGCGAATAGTGCCAGGGTTCCTGTGCACGGCGCAGACGGCGGTTCAGAAGATGCGTGCCCCGCGCCAGGCCCATCGCCATGGCGATGGCGGAGTCCGCCACGTCTTCGGTACCGTAGTCGGGGACGTTCGCCACGGGGATGCCGCATTCACGGGCCGCGAGGCGATCGACATTGTCAAAACC
>JAXMIV010000665.1:0-8326 GCA_034377045.1 Prosthecobacter sp.
TCGCCGCGCAGTATGAAAGCTGGAGTTTGCCTTTGGCGGTCATCTTGATCGTACCGATGTGTCTGGTCGGGGTTTTCGGCGGTGTCTGGCTGCGTCAGATGGACAACAACATATTCACTCAGATCGGGCTGGTGGTGCTGGTGGGATTGGCGGCCAAGAACGCGATCTTGATCGTGGAGTTTGCCAAACAACGCCGCGAGGCGGGCATGAACCGCTTCGAAGCGGCGGTCGAAGCCACGCGCTTGCGCCTGCGACCGATCCTTATGACCAGTTTCGCCTTCATTCTCGGCGTGCTGCCGCTGGTCATCGCGCGGGGCCCGGGCGCGGAAATTCGCCAGGCCCTCGGAACCGCGGTGTTTTTCGGAATGATCGGCGTGACCTTCTTCGGCCTGATGTTCACGCCGGTGTTCTACGTGCTGCTGGCACGCCAAGATCCCAAGATCAAGCCGCCGGAAGTGGCGCTCTAAAGCTTACTTCTCCGGCTTCCACTCCCAGGCTTCGCCGAAGAAACCGGCAGCGGCGATGCCGCCGGGGGCTTTGGCATTGCGAGGTTGATTGAGGTCAATCACGGCCCAGTCGGGCAGTTTGGGAACCTGACGCGCGTTGTTCAGGTAATCATACTCGCGGTAGGTGAGGCTGCTGTTGATGACTACGTAATGCCGAGGGTTCAGCGGGTTGGGAAAAATCAAGACGGGCGCGTGATTGGCGGCATCATAGGTCTTGCCGTTCACGACGAGTTTGTCCTTCGTCCACTGGATCGGCAGCTTGCCGATGATCTTCGCGAGCACTGCATTGCTTTGCGGATCACCCCACAGCACCAGGTTGTTGGCGGCGATATCGGCATCTGAGAGTTCCTTATCCGCCTTGGCGGGCGCGTCGCCGAAATTGCCGGCGCCACTCAAACACGCCGCGTTCCATTTCGGCTTTCACCCATTCGGCCACCTTGGCATTCCAACCGGCGCCGGAAGGCTTCACGAAGAGAAACGCTGACATGAAGGCATCATCGATGGGTCCCTGAAGGCCGTGCTGCTTGGCCAGTTTGCCTGCCTCCGTGGCGCTGTCGGTTTGAGCCCATTTGCCATTCATACGGCGCAGATGCACGAGCCAGGAGCGGTCGCTCTTGGGACGCAACACACTGAGTGCGGTGCCGTCGATGTTGACGACGGGTTTCTCGCGGGATGAGATCGGGCAATGCCCAGCCGGCATGTCGAAAGTGAGAGCAGTCACATTCTGAGTCTTCACCGTCACCTCAGCCGGACCGGTCATTTGCGCATGCACGCGGGCGCGCTCCCAATGCTGCTCAAGGCCGTCCACCTGCACCCAATGCATTTTGTTATACCGCAGGAACCAAGTGGCGAAGTGGACCTCTTTTGGCATCTGATCACGGCCTACGGCAGTGATTGCGGCGAGGCGCTTTTCAATTTCCACCAGCGAGTCGGGATGGAGCTTGTGCGCGGTCTGGGGGCCGATGATGTGCAAGAGGTCCATGTTCTCGGCACGCAGGGCTTTCTCCATCATGTCGGCGGCCTGCTTTTGTTTGTCGATCTCGCCACTGTAGGCGACGGTGGGGCAGTGGAAGAGGTTGAGAGCGCTATCAGTGGCATTGTACCAATGCCAGAGCTTCTGCTCATAGACGGGCACGCTGGTGACGTCCTCGGTTTGAAAAACCTTGAGAAAATCTGGAGTTTCGGAAAAGCCCGCGCCGGGACTGGCGGCGCACCATTTGTCCGTATAATTCACCGCGAATTGCCAGGTCGAGGCGCCACCCATGCTGAAGCCGCGAATGACAGTGCGGTCTTCATCAATGGCGTAAAACTTCTTCGCGTGTTCGAGGGCTTCAAGAAGGTCGATTTCGCCGGCGAATTTGTTGGCGCAGCAGTAACGGCCGTAGGGATGTAGAACCAGCGTGTTCCCCGGCGCGATCTGGCCTGTCGTTTTGCGGCGCTGGTCGATGAACGACAGTTCACTCAGCGTCTCGCCACGGCCATGGCACCAGGCATCCAGACGTGATGGCGCGCCACTGTAGCTTTCCGGAATGATTATCCCGTAGGGCTGGACGGAGCCGTCGATCTGGGAGCGGTAACCACGCACCACGAGTCCCTTTTGAGTGGTCCATGGAGCCTTGCCATCCTTGAGCTGCTGCGCCCGCATTTTGCCTTCGGCGAGCACCTCAACGGCCGCCTTGAGTTCAGCGGGTTTGTACACTTCGTTGTACTTCAGCGCCCAATCCACCGCTTTATAATAGACTTCCACATCCGGCAGCAGGTCCGGCAGTAGGGGATTCTTCACCTGGGCCTTGGCGGCGGCATCGATGGCGCCACGAAGTTCGACAAGACCCTGCTTCAGGGCGGCGGCATCGGCGACGGGCACGGCAATTCCCGGAGGCGGAACGGGCCGGACATTTTCGGCGATGTTATCTTTGGGGCCGTCGGCAAAAACCGAGGTGGCGCAGAGGAGGAAAGCGAGTCGTTTCATGGTGGGAAGAAATGACGATGCGGACACTGGATTACTTGCGCCGGGTTTTCTTCGGCTTCGGAGCACCCGCGAGATTGATCGAAAAGGTTTCAAAGGGACCACTGGTGGAGCTGTCGAACTCAGCGGCGGCATGCAGGCCGACCCTGACAATGTCCGCGGGATCTTTGCATTGATCATAGGCTGTCTGCATCGCACCCAAGGCATAATCACGTCCCGAACCGGCGGCCCAGAATTTGTGAAACTGCTGCGCACTCCGGTAGGAGTACAAGGCAAAGATGCCGTGGGGATTGGCAATGAGACCATAAAATTGCGTCGTCTCGTATTCCTCATCTTTGTTAGCCACCGTGGACATGAAGTACTCCGCCTTCATCCAGTGATGCGCGTGGCGGAAGGTTTCGAATATGGCGTCCGTCCCGGCGAAGTTGCGCGGGCGCTCCGGATTGGCGAAGTAGCTGTTCAGCACCACCAGACTGGCGGAGGTGCCGGTGAGACCGATGTAGGTATCGTCGATTTTCGCGATCTTGGTCTTGTTGACGATGTGGTGGGCCTTCTGGCGCAGCGAACCGAGACAACTCATGGTATCCGCGCCAATGCAGGCAACGCCATTTTTCTGGGCAACAACAATTGTGGACATGCAGTAGACAGTTTGTGATGAGCTTTTTGGTGTGCGAGTGCTTTTTTGCGATCGTATTATTCTCGCTGTTCCGCTCCATGACATCTCTTCATCCCAAAAACCTGCTCTTTTTCTTCGGAATCATGCTGCCGAGGGCCGCGGCTGGCACGGATGGCACGGGCGTGGTCCTTTTCCAGAATGTCTGCGCTGTCTGCCACGGCACCAAGGGCGAAGGCCGCGAAGACATGAAAACGCCCTCAATCGCCTCTTTGCCCTCCTGGTATGTGGCCACCCAGCTTGGCAACTTTCACGATGGAAGACGGGGCAACAATCCCGCTCTAGACCCGCAGGGCGCCACGATGGCGGCGATCGCCAAGGCCGTAAAACCCGACCAGGCGCTGGCGGTGGCCAAACATGTGGAGGCGCTGCCATTGGTGGCGCCAGCGCAGCGCGAGATCCCGGGCGCCAACCTCTCGGATGGCCAAAGGATGTTTTATGAACGCTGCATGGACTGCCATCGCTACAACGCTTCCGGCGAAATGGCCTTTGGCAGCCCGCCCCTGGTCGGCCGACAGGGCTGGTACCTCATCGCGCAACTGAAGAAGTTCAAGCAACTGCATCGCGGGGCCGCCAAGGGCGATGTCAGTGGCGCCAAGATGACTCAAATGGTCACCTTCCTCGAAAATGAGCAGGCGATGAAGGACGTCGTGGCCTTTATCCTAACACTGAATCCAAAGCCAGCGCCTGCCGTGGAAGACGAACTCTTCAAACCGCGCAAGTGACGCGCAATCAGGCGCCTTTGGCACGTTCGAGGGCACGGGTCCAACCGGCCAGCAATTCCTTGCGGCGTGCGGACTTCATCGCGGGTTCAAACCTGCGCTCGGACTGCCACTGGGTGGCGATCTCCGCGGGTTTCTTCCAGTAACCGACGCCGAGACCGGCGAGATAGGCCGCGCCGAGCGCGGTGGTCTCGGTGACTTGCGGACGCACAACGGGCACCCCGAGCAAATCTGCCTGAAACTGCATAAGCAGGTTATTGTTGCTGGCGCCACCGTCGACCCGCAGTTCGCGCAATTTCACTCCGGCATCTCCTTGCATGGCGTTGAGGATATCGGCCACCTGGAAGGCTATGCCCTCAAGCGCGGCGCGGGCCAGATGCGCCTTGGTGGTGCCGCGCGTGACGCCACAAAGGAGGCCGCGAGCATAAGCATCCCAATGCGGCGCTCCCAGGCCGGCAAAGGCGGGCACTAAATAGACACCACCTGTGTCCGGCACCTGGGCCGCCAGCGCCTCGACATCGGACGACTTTTTGATGATGCCCAGGCCATCACGCAGCCACTGCACCACGGCGCCGGCGATGAAGACGCTGCCTTCCACCGCGTACTCCATGGCGTCATCGCCCAGTTGCCAGGCCACCGTGGTCAGCAGGTTGTTGCCCGACGCGATGCGCTTGGTGCCGGTGTGCATGAGCATGAAACAGCCGGTGCCATAGGTGTTCTTGACCATGCCCGGCTTCGTGCAGACCTGACCGAAGAGCGCCGCCTGCTGGTCCCCCGCGATGCCCGCGATGGGGATGCTGCCGCCAAAGAGCGTGGTTTCGCCAAAGACGCCACTGGAAGGCATCACCTTCGGCAGCACGGAGGCTGGCGCCTTGAACAGGCCTAACAACTCATCATCCCACGCGCCCGTGGTGATGTCGTAAAGCATGGTTCGGGAGGCGTTGCTGACATCCGTGGCGTGGACACGGCCGCCGGTGAGGTTCCACAGCAGCCAGGAATCAATGGTGCCAAAGGCGAGCTGGCCCTGTTTGGCGAGAGCTTTGGCCTCGGGCACATGCTCCAGCATCCACTGCAGCTTCGTCCCAGAGAAGTAGGCATCGACGACCAGTCCGGTTTTGTGCCTAATCATTGACTCCGCGCCGCGCGCCTTGAGCTTGTCGCAGATACCGGCGGTTCGGCGATCCTGCCAGACAATGGCTTTGCCCACCGGTTTGCCGGTCTGCCGATTCCACACCACGGTGGTTTCACGCTGATTGGTGATACCGATGGCGGCGACGTCCTTGGCGCTGACCTTCGCCTTCTTCAGGACCTCCTTGGCCGTGCGCAACTGGGTCTGCCAGATCTCCTCGGCATCGTGTTCGACCCAGCCCGGCTGCGGATAGTGCTGGGCGAATTCGCGCTGGGCGCTGGCGACGGCTTTGCCCTGGTGGTCAAACAGGATGCTGCGACTGCTGGTGGTACCCTGGTCAAGCGCGAGGATGTATTTCATAACCGCTCGTTTTTAGCGAACAGCGCCCTGACTGACCAGCACGAAGATGCGGCCCTATTGAAACTGCCGGATTTCCTCCGGGGTCAGCACCCGGCTGTAGAGCGCAAACTCCTGGATCGCCCCGCTAAAGTGGCGCACGGGCACCCGGTCGCTGCGGCCGCCGTCATTCCAGTTACCAAGTTCGGCGACACCGAGATGCAACGGAAACACCTTCTTCACCGGCAACCTGGCAAGCAACGCGCCATTCAGATAATGGCGCACTTCCCGGGCCGCGGCATCATAGACGGTCGCCAGGTGCAGCCATTGGCCAAGGCGCTCCGGCGTGAAGATCATCGGCGTGTCATAATCGATCGAAGGGTTGCCGTTGCGTCCGGCCACACCGAGGCGCAGCACGCCCTGCCGGGTGATCTGCCAATGCACGGCGCCATCGCGATAGCCCTCCACCATGAAAAGCGAGTTGAAGGCGCGGTCCAAACCATTGACCCGAACCCAGGCAGACAACGACAGGTGCTGATATTCACCCGGCACACTCAGGCGCACACGGTCGCTGACATTGCGAAATTCACGCGCCCGTTTGCCCATCCAGCGGCCTTCGGTCCAGTCGCAGCCGACAATGCTGCCGGCAGGAAAGTGCGGCGATTGCGCGGCATGATTGAGGAGGGAGCGGGTATCCACGCGATCCTGAAAGTCGAAGCGCAGGAGCAGCGCCGCATCGTCATCCCAGCGCCGGCTTTTCACCAACCAGTTTTCAAATTCGACCCGCTCCGAATCGGCGGTGCGCTGCTCCAGATCTCCCAGGGAGGCAAAGGCGGCGGCATTGGCCAGCAAGGCATGAGAGGCAGGCCCCGTCGCCAGGGCCTGTCCCTCTTTGAGTGATTGCATCGCGGCGTCCTGGGGATGCCATTCGATCTCGCCCTTAAAGACATGAACCTGAGCCGAAGGATGGCTGAGATCGAGCCCAAAATCGGTGCCCAAATCGACAATGGTGCCCTGCGGCGTTTTGATGCGAAAGCCTCGGGCCTGCGGCGGCACATGAGCGCTCAGCCGGCCTGTGGAGCAGTAAGCTTCACTGGAGGACACAAGTTGAATGGAGGCCGGCCCCTCCAAAGTGACACGTGCCCCTTGATAAAACTCGATCTGCGCAACGCCCGATTTCAAACGCAGCCACCCCGGCGAAAGGGCCGTGCCGGGAAGCGGAGCAGCCTCGGCGTCCTCCCATTCAAGATTGATGCCCCGGGCCAGCACCGCCACCGCCGCCGAAGTCGCCTCATCCAGTTCCTGCGGCCCACGCCAAGCCCAGGTAGACATCAAGGTCAGGCAGGCAGCCAGGGCCGCGACCCCGCCAAGCGCAACCCAGGTGAAGCGCCTCTGAGAGCGACGAATGGCTGGAGGCGCGGCGACTTCCGGAGCGCCGCCCTTCAGTTCGCGGAGCATCGCATCCAGGGAAAGATCGCTGAGCAAACGATCCGCAAGATCGGGCTGAGCTTGCAAAAGATCGAGCAGCGTGGCGGCTTCGGCCTCGCTTAGCGTCCCTTCGACGTAGCGCTGCAACAGCACCTCCGGATCATGGGATGAATCAGGCATGAGTGGCGTGGCCTCCTTCGTTCTGGCTGCGTTGGATGCACTCGCGCAGTTTCTCGCGGACTCTGGAAAGCGCCCGGCAAACGGTATCCGCTTTCATCTCCAACTGCGCCGCGATCTCCGGCGTGGAGACATCGCTGTAGTAATAAAGCTGGATCAACTCCCGGCTTTTCTCCGGCAGTCTTTGCAAACAACCACGCAGCAGGCCGATCTCCTCCTCATAGCGGGGCGGCACTTCGCGCTCTTCGGCGAGCAGGCGAATGTGATCGGCCAGCTTCTGCACCACCTCCGGCCTTTCGCGGGTGCGATCACGCCACAGCCGCATGGCCACGTGCCGCGTCATGGTGGCAAGCAGGGGCCGCAGATCCTTTTCCAGATCCCAGCGTGACTCCTTGCTCATGAATTCCAAAAATACCTGCTGGGCGATGTCCTCCATCAATCCCGGCCACGGCGCATACTTTAGGGCCACGCCTTTGACAAAGTCGTGATGCGTCAGGAAAAGCTGCGCGGCGCGGGTTTCTTCGGTGTTCATGTCAGACCAATAATTGTCCCACAATGGATCCCGAAACCGGACATGAAAATCACTGGGAACGGGGAATCACCGGCGCCGGATCAGGTATGCGTTGGATCAACGGGATGTTCAAACGCTCCTCCAGGGACTTGAGCGTGGTGATCACGCTGGGTGGCCGTTGGCCTTTCCGGTAGGCAGCCATGAGCACCTCATAGGCTTTCCGCCACAGGGCTGGATCACTGGTCCGTGCGTATTGGTAGCCAGCGAGGCGCGCATAGATCGGGACCCCGCTGAATTCAAAAGCCCGGAGGTAGCATTCACCGGCCTTGGCCGGGTCTTTCAGCCGAATATCATAAAGCTCGGCGAGACGGTTCCACAATTTGGCATCGCGGGGGAGAACACGCAGCCCTTCATTGAGGATCTCGAGTCCGCGCTGCACGTACTTGTCGTGAAGTTCCCGGCGCAGCTTGGGATCCAGCTTTTCATTGTTGAGGTAACTGGAGGCCGCATTGAAAGCCATGTGCCACGAGGCTTCGTCCCAATAATTCGGGTACCGAGGTTGCAGGCGTGTGGTGAGTCGAAAGAGCTCATCTACCTTTCCCCAGTTGATGTTCTCCCACTCATGGTAGGCCTGGAGGTAGGTGATGCTGGCAATCAGCGAACGCAGCCCCCCCAGTGTAGCCGCGAAGCCCATCTGGCCGAGGTTCTCACGCAGTCCCAAGTCAATCGGCGGACTCAAGAGCTTGGCGCGCAGCAGGTGGTCCGTAAAGGCCTTCTCCACGGGCAGCTTCGCCACACCGAAGACCAGCAGTCCCACCAAAGCCTGTAGATTGCGTGTCATTCACAGCTCCTTTTCCACAATCTACAGAGGGGAGACT
>JAXMIV010000666.1:0-3894 GCA_034377045.1 Prosthecobacter sp.
CAATCACTCGCGTGCGGCCGTCTTCAGCGGCCGGCAGCCGTTCGAGACCGGCGTGTTTGCCAATGACGAAACAGACATCCGCAAGCTTAGGCCTGACCTGGTGCTCATTCCACAGCACTTTGCGCAAGCCGGCTATCGCACCTTTGGCACGGGCAAGATGCTGCATCAAAAGGGCGCCGGTTTATTCGACGAGTCCTTTTTCCCTGAACAGCGCTGGAGTCCGTTTTCAAAGCAGCAGACGACCTTCACCCCCGAGGAATTGGCCAACAAGGCGGCACCCGTTCCGCGGCACGTCACCGAACTGAAGGGCGCCACCCTTGTGCTGCCGCTGAACCGCATGCCTAGCGACCGCGCGCCGCAATCCCGTGGCGGTGAATCCTTTGACTGGGGTCCGCTTGAGGTTGATGACACGGATATGGGCGATGGCCAGATCGCCGCTTGGGCGGTGGAGCGTCTGCGGCACACTCACGAACAGCCGTTTTTCCTCGGCGTCGGATTTTACCGGCCGCACATTCCACTCTTTGCGCCGAAGAAGTATTTCGATCTCTACGACGGTTTGGAGATCATGCTGCCGGCGGTGAAGGGCGATGATCTCGAAGACCTGAGTGCAGCCGGCCGCAAATGGGCGCTCGAACCTGTGACCGCCGGCGCCCATGCAACGGTCGTGAAACACGGCCAGTGGCCGGCGGCAGTGAAAGCCTACCTGGCCTGCGTTTCGTTCGTCGATGCCCAAATCGGAAAGCTGCTCGAAACCCTCGATGCCGGCCCGAATGCGGACAACACACTCATCGTCCTCTGGAGCGATCACGGCTGGCATCTCGGTGAGAAGCAGCACTGGGGCAAATGGACCGGTTGGCAGCGATCGACACACGTCACCTTGATGATCGCCCCAGCCCGCAACGCGCCACCCGGCCTCTATCAGACCGGCGCGGCATGCGCGGAGCCGGTGGCCTTGATTGACCTTTACCCAACGCTGATTGACCTATGCGGCCTGCCACCGCGCGCAGGTTTGTCGGGCCATTCGCTCGCCGGGCTGCTGCGAAATCCCAAACAGGAGACGGGCCGGGTCGTGCTGACGACTTTTGACAAGGGCAACTACTCCGTCACCGGCGCCCGCTGGCACTACATCCGCTACGCTGACGGCGCTGAGGAACTCTACGACCACGAATCCGACCCGAACGAATGGACCAACCGCGCCAGTGATCCGAATGCAAAAGAAGCGCTCCAGCAAATGCAATCCCACTTCGCCAACCTGCTCCGACCATGAAAGCCGTCCTCGTCCTCACTCTTGCGTCATTCGTCATTCTGCATTCGTCATTCGCTGCGGAGCAGCGCCCCAACGTCCTTTTCATCGCCTCCGACGACATGCGCCCGCAGCTTGGATGCTACGGCGACCCAACCGTGAAATCACCGAACCTCGATGCGCTCGCGAAACGCGGCATGGTCTTCAACCGCAGCTATGTCCAGCAGGCGCTTTGCTCGCCCTCGCGCATCTCGATGCTCAGCGGACGCTATCCCGCCACCACGGGTATTTTTGAAATCGGTCGCAGGCTACGCACCACCATGCCGGACATCACCACGCTGCCGCAGCATTTCAAAAACAACGGCTATCACACGCGCAGTCTCGGCAAGATTTACCATGTCGGCATTGACGACGACGCCTCTTGGACCATCCCCGCGTGGCACAGCAAGGCGCCGCGCTTCGGCCCCATCGGCCGGGCCGCCATGGAAGCGCAACGCAAGGACGATGCAGCGAAGGGCATCAAGCGGCAGGGCCGCGCGAAGGGCGCCGGTCATTACTCCAGTCCCGCCTTCGAGGTGGTGAATGGCGCGGACGATGACTTGCTCGATGGCGACTGCGCCGCGAATGCCATCGCCCAACTGCGCGACCACGCGCAGAATCCCGCGCAGCCGTTCTTCCTCGCCGTCGGCTTTGCCAATCCGCATGTGCCCTGGGTTTCGCCGAAGAAATACTGGGACCTCTACGACCGCGCGAAGCTCCCGCTCGCCACGAACGAATTCCTGCCGCAAGGCGCGCCCGCCTTCGCCACCATTCCCGCCCAGGATTTTCCCTCGTATGCAAACGTGCCCGAAGGCGAAATGCCGGAGCCGTTCAAGCGCGAGTGCCTGCACGGCTACCTCGCCGCCATCAGTTACATCGACGCCCAGGTCGGCCGCCTTCTTGCCGCGCTCGATGAAACCGGTCTCGCGAAGAACACCATCGTCGTCTTCTGGAGCGACCACGGCTATTACATGGGCGAGCACACTTGGTGGGGCATGAAGCATAACAACTACGAAGGTGCCACTCGCGGCTGCCTCATCATCTCCTCTCCGCAGATGAAGCATGCCGGCGCAAAGACCGACGCGCTCGCGCAATCCGTCGATCTCGCTCCCACGCTCACCGAGCTGTGCGGCCTGCCCGCGCAAGCCGGCTTTCAGGGCCGCAGTTTGAAACCCGTGCTCGAAGATCCTGCCGCCACCGTCAACGACGCAGCGTTCAGTTGGTATCCCAAGGAAGGCTGGCTCGGCATCGCCATGCGGCTGGACAAGTGGCGCTTCGTCGAGTGGACCAAACCCGGCCAGCAGCCCGTGCGCGAACTCTACAACATGGTCCACGACCCCCAGAACAACCTCAACGTCGCTGACAAACCCGAGCACGCGAAGATCATCGAAGTGTTCAGCACCCGCCTCCGCGAACGCTTCCCCGTGCAGGAGTTCAGAGAGCCACCGGTGGTGAAGAAGGGCGGAAAGAAATAATCGCACGCAATGACCGCCGTTCGGCACACGCACTTATGAGAACTGAACGCACCAAAAAACTGCCGCCTTTTTTCACCCAGGTGATCGGCTCTCTGCCTCGGCCCAAACTCGTCCGCGATCTGCACGCGCGCCGCGCGGACATGTCCGCCGAACGTTTTCGACAGGTCATGGATGAGATGACACTCTTTGCCATCCGCCTGCAAGAGCAGGCCGGGCTGGATGTAATCAGCGACGGCGAATGGCGGCGGGTGCAGTATGTGGGTGAGTTTCTCAATCGCATCGGCGGGTTCGAGAAGATCAGGCCGTTTGAACACGCCGGGGAAAAGAAGCTCCATCTCGTCGTCACCAGCCGGATCAACGCGGCGGAACCGGTCTTCGCGGAAGACGCGCGGTTTCTCGTGCAACACACGGATCGCGTGACCAAATTCGCGCTGCCCAGCCCGTTCCTCATCGGCATCCGTTACTGGCATGAGGATTTTTCCAGGAATGCCTACCCGACGATGCAGCATTTCATGGAACACCTGACGGAAATCCTGGCGCGCGAGGCACGGGCGCTCCAGCAGGCAGGCATTGACATCATCCAGCTCGACGATCCCGCGCTCACGTATTTCTGTGATCGCAGATTAACCGGCTCCGGGGATACGCACGATGACCGGCTGCGCCGAACCTGGGATCTGGACACACAATTTCCCCAGGCGGTGGACTGCATCAACCGGATCGTTTCGGGCCTGCAAGCCGAGGTGCATCTGCACTGCTGCCATAGTGTTTACAAGCGCGGCAGCGACGTGACCGGGAACTATGAGCCAATCCTGCCGCGTCTCCAGCAGGCCAACATTGACCGCGTGAACCTGGAGTTTGCCTACCACGGAACGGGTGATGTCAGCGACTTGAAACTGCTGCCCCCCGGCATGGGCGTGGGGATGGGCGTGGTGGATGTGCGTGGCGAGCGACTCCAGGAAATCGACGAGATCGAAGCCCTGGGAGCCGCCGGCGCGAAGGTGATCAGTCCGGACCGCATCGCGCTCAATCCCGATTGCGGTTTTGCGCCGGACATGGGCGAACCGCCGTCCGTTGACGAGGCGTTCGAAAAGCTTTGCCGTCTGACTGCGGCGGCCAAACGCTTGCGGTCGAAACTCA
>JAXMIV010000667.1:0-2518 GCA_034377045.1 Prosthecobacter sp.
TCTGCGCCTGCCACGGGTTGCGGTCCACCACGTTGGAGTACTGGCTGGGGAACGGCGTCAGCCCCGGTTGACGCATAAAGGCATCGAGTGCCGCGCTCGGTGGCGCACTGCGGGCCGCGTTGGTGGGGTCCTGCTGTGGCAGCGGGCCAACGGTCGCCGGTGGAAAGCCCAACGGCGCCGCCGGTGTAGTGGGGTCGAGTTTTTCCGGACCGAACTCCTCGAACAACACCATCTGCTGAGTGAACGGCTGAGCGCCGAACAGCGGGCTCGGCTTGCCATTGGTGGGGTAGTTGAAACTGGTTTGCACCTTCGGCGGCAGAACGTTTTCCTGGCGCGTGGTGTCTCGACTGCCTTTGACGCCATCGGGCAAATCGAAGGAGTCTTCGTTGGCCTCGGGCATGGTCAAGATGGCGTTGAGCGCGGCGGCTTCATCAGCCGGTTCGTCGTAGTAAGCCGAAGGATCGGTAGGTTCTGGCTGTCGCTCGTCATCGATCGGGCTGGCACGCAGGTTCGCTGTGCCGAGCGTCATTGTCAGGAGGACGCTCAACGGCGTCAGCAGGCCGAACCACTTGAAGGGGTACCGCGCGTTTCTGTCCATCACCAGCCGCCTCGAAGTCTTGAAGGGGGTAGTGGTGGTTTTGCAAGGACCTCGCCAGATTTGTAACAGTTTTATACAAAAGCATTAACACTCAAGAAAACAATGGCTTATCAATATCAATGTGCCGCGACCGGGGAAAACGACTGGGTCCAGACACCCGCTAGCGGGGAAAGTTCATACCCGATTTCAGGGAATCCGCTTGAACGAGAGACGGACGCAAGTGCCCTCGCCTTCACGGCTACCCAGGCTTACCCCGCCGCCGAAACGCTCCATGATCCGCTTCACCAGCACCAACCCGACACCCAGCCCGCCCTGCTTGGTGGTGAAGAATGGGCGGAACGCCATCCGGCGTTGTTCTTCGTTCATGCCTTTGCCGGTGTCGCACACGGCGACGCCGATGCCCCGGGTATCGGCCGGCTCCAGGGTAATGGTCAGTGTGCCACCCCGTTCCATCGCTTCCACGGCATTGGCCAACAGGCTGTTGAGGATCTGCGTAAGCTGCACCTGCTGGCTCAACACCATCGGCGTCTCCTGCGGCTCGAACACCACCTGCACACCGGCCTTGGCAATCTGATGCTCGAAGGCCATGAGGCTGTCATGCAGAGCCGCCACCAGGTTCACCGGCTCGGCGTCATCATTGAGCGGGCGTAAGGACTGCAGCAATTCCCTGACCCACTTCGACATGCGATCCACCTGACCGATGATGTCGTTGATGTTCTTGTGGGCCAGGCCAGTGTCGAACTCCAGGGCCAGTTCGGCGCTGGAGCGTATGGTCGCCAATGGGTTGCGCAGGCTGTGAGCCACCGCCGAGGACATCTCCCCGAGCGCCACGAAGGTTTCGTTGGTAATCAGTTGTTTTTGTTGCACTGCCAGCAAAATGGCTGCCCGGCGCACGATCCAGTACAACCCCAGATAAATCAGTCCGCCGCCCAGGGCCGTGGCCAGCCAGATCAGTACCAGGCCGCGCTCCATGCGATCGATCAGGTCCCTGGGTTCCTTGTAGATCTCGACCATCGCCGTGACGGTATTGCCATCGGCATCGAACAGCGGGATGTAATTCTCTATGAAGATGTAGTCCGGGGGCGTGATGAACTTCTGCTCCATACGACTTTTGTCGACGTTGTGATAACTGGCCGACACTGGAGTCTTGGAAGCGAAGGCCTGGTCCAGGTCTTCGTCGGCATGGATCGTGGTGCCCATCAGTGCCGGGTTGGTGGACCAGATCACCATGCGGTCAGGGGCATAAATGTTCGCCAGAATCACGTCTGGCAAATGCTGGATATGGTCGAGGAATTCACCACGGGCGCTGGCGCGGGCCATCGGGTCGACGTCAGGAAAGTCCCTGTCCTTGCGCGGGTCCAGCAGCTCGCCCATGGTTCGCACGTTGGGGATCGAGACATGGCGCACCTCGGCCGAGGCAATCGCTTGAATGAACTGGGAGGTGAGCAAGGCATCGCGCTGCACGCTTTCGGTAATCACGAACCGCGTCGACACCGCGCCCAGCGCCACGGCCACCGTGCCGATCACGGCCATGCTGATCAGCGAGAACCAGCGCAGCAGATTGAACGGCTGTTTGCGCGAGCTCAGGCGGATATCGCCCTCTTCTTTCAGGAGGGTGGTGGTCTGACTGGTCATGGACGTTGTTCCCGGAAACTCCCTATAGGGTTATAGCCCACTGTCCGGTCTTTGCCCGACATCGGGTTTTTGTCCCCCCCCTGTTTAGGGCCGAGCCTCCCGCTAGCCAAGTGAGACAAACCCGATACATTTCGGACAGGCTGGCAAACGTGTGCAATACGATCGCAGCACACGCAATAGAAAACGCCCCAATCAGTCATCAACTGACGGGGCGAACCTATTGATCTGGTGACATGCAGTCTCATCCTTGTGCAGCGCTTTCACGCTCTTGTAAATCCACGGAAG
>JAXMIV010000668.1:0-6262 GCA_034377045.1 Prosthecobacter sp.
GCGAGGGTCGTGACTTCGAAATGCACAGCATTCCTGAAAATGATCCCAAAACCTATGCCATGATTCAGAAGGCGGACACCATCGGTGTCTTTCAGATCGAAAGCCGCGCCCAGATGGCGACCCTGCCGCGCTTAAAACCCAAGGAATTCTATGACCTGGTTGTCGAAGTGGCCATCATCCGGCCCGGACCCATTGTCGGGAAGATGGTACATCCGTATATACGCCGGCATGCCGGCAAGGAAGAGATCGATTATATCCATCCGTCATTGGAGGGCGTGCTGAAGAAGACTCTCGGCGTGCCGCTCTTTCAGGAGCAACTGCTGCAAATCGCGATGAAGATCGCCGACTTCAGCGGCGGCGAGGCGGAGGAACTGCGCCGCGCTTTGAGTTTTCATCGCGACGAAGAACGCATGAAAAAAGTCATCGCAAAACTGCGCGCGGCCATGGCTCGCAAGGAAATCGCGCCGAATATTCAGGAGAAGATCGTCAGTTCCGTGCACTCCTTTGCCCTTTATGGCTTTCCGGAATCGCACGCCATCAGCTTTGCGCTGCTCGCCTACATCAGTGCCTGGCTCAGGGCCCACCGCATGGCGGAGTTCACCTGCGCCCTGCTCAACAACCAGCCCATGGGCTTTTATTCTCGCTCCACCCTGGTTCGCGATGCCAAGCTTCATGACCTGCGAGTGCTGCCCGTATGCGTGGTGCAATCCAGTGAAGGCTGCACGGTGGTTGACGATGCATGCATTCGGTTAGGCCTGAATCAACTCCAGGGGGTGAGCCGCGCTTCCGTGGCACAACTCATCGCGGCACGCACGAAGGCCCCCTGGCGGGATTTGCATGACTTTGTGCTGCGCTGCGGGCTCTCCAAAAAGGAACGCCGGATCCTCGCCAAAGCCGGCGCTCTGAATGCCCTCACCGAGCACCGCCGCGCCGCCTTGTGGGTGGTGGAAAAGGAATGGTCCCAGGATCTTTTGGCGCAAGATGAAACCAACGCCGCAAGCTCGCCGCTGGCGATGATGAGCCGCCACGAGCGCTTGCAGGCGGATTATCAAACCACCTCCCTCACCGTGGGCCCGCATCCCATGGCGCTGATTCGTTCCAGGCTCACCGGTGTTTGCCGTGCCGCCGATCTCCCAAAGGCCCGGCATGGCCAGCCCATCACCATCGCCGGGATGGTCATCTGCCGCCAGCGGCCCGGCACGGCCAAGGGTCATGTGTTCGTCAGCTTGGAAGATGAATCCGGGGTGTCCAACGCCTTCATTCCCTCGACCCTATTTGAGAAGCAGCGCCTGGTCATCACCCAGGAATCCTTCCTGAAGATTCGCGGCCGTTTGCAAATCGTCGACAACGTCGTCACCGTCTATGCTGTCTCCGCCGCCGCCCTGCTCTTTGACACCGACATCGCCTCAACCTCGCACGACTTTCACTGAGGTTGCGACGTCTCCGTACGTGACAGATTGGCCGCTCCATGCCACCCTTCCCCATGAGCACCCGCCCACCCAAGATTCTCGCCTTCGCCGGCAGCACCCGTACTGAATCGTATAACAAGAAGCTCATCCACATCGCCGCCGATGCCGCCCGCGCCGCGGGAGCCGAGGTCACCCTGATCGATCTGCGCGATTATCCCCTGCCCTTGTTTGATGGCGACCTGGAGGATGCCCAAGGCCTGCCGGAAAATGCGAAAAAGTTGAAGGCTCTCTTCAACAGCCATGACGCGTTGTTGATTTCCGCCCCCGAGTACAACAGCTCGATCACCGGCGTCTTGAAAAACACCATCGACTGGGTCTCACGCGAAGCGACCGATGACGAACCCGCACTGCGGGATTTCAAGGGCAAGGTCGCCACTCTCCTGAGCGCCTCCCCCGGCGCCCTCGGCGGTTTGCGCAGCCTGGTGCATGTGCGCGCCATTCTTGGCAATATCGGCGTCATCGTCCTGCCGACGCAGGTGTCCGTACCCAAGGCCCATGAAGCGTTTGATGAATCCGGAAAACTCAAGGAAGAGCGCGTGACCAAACAGGTCACGGATGCCGTTGACGGCCTAACCAAGTTTTTGCGAAAGTATCTAGGTCCGCCTAATCCTTAAACTGCAACTGATACAGTTTTTGGTACAGCTCACTGCTGGCCAGGAGTTCGGCATGCGTGCCTTTGCCTTCCACAGCGCCGTCGCGCATGACGATAATCTGGTCGGCCTCGAGAATGGTGGACAGACGGTGGGCGATGGCGATGACGGTCTTGCCTTCCGACAAGACGTGAATCGCTTCCTGGATGATCTTTTCCGTCTCCGTATCCAACGCTGAGGTCGCTTCGTCTAACAACAAGATGGGGGCATCGCGGAGCACGGCGCGGGCGATGGAAAGGCGCTGCTTTTGACCACCGGAAAGATTGCAGCCGGCATCTCCAACGACGGCGTCGTAGCCGCCCTGGATCTGCAGGATGAACTCGTGCGCATGGGCTTTTTTCGCGGCGGCGATGATCTCCGCCTCCGTCGCATCCAGGCGGCCGTAGCGGATGTTTTCGCGAATGGTGTCGTGAAAGAGGAAGGTGTCCTGATTGACGATGCCGATGTTGGCACGAACGCTGTCCTGAGTGACGGAACGGATGTCCGTGCCATCCACGAGCACGCGGCCGCTGCCGGGATCATAGAAACGCAGCAGCAGGGAAAAGAGCGTGCTTTTGCCGGCGCCACTGGGCCCGACCAGGGCATAGAATTTGCCGGGTTCCAGATGCAGTTGCACGTCCGCGACGGCGGCACGCTCAAGCCTTTTCCCATCCTGGCCCGAATAGGCAAAGGTAACGTGGTCAAACACAACGTCACCCCGGCTGCGAGGCAGGGCGCGGGCGTTCGGCGGATCTTGAATGTCCGAGGGGCGATCCAGCAGATCGACGACGTTATTCACCGCATAGACGGTCTTTTGCATGAGCAGATTGGCCTTGCTCAGTTCTTTGGCGTGCGGGTAGATGCGGGTCAGGGCCATCACCAGAATGATCAGCTCTCCGGCTTCGCGTTTCTGCACCCAGAAATAGACCAGGCCGGCGGCGATGCCGATGGACGCCATGGACTCGACGATAGGCCCCACGAGTTCCATGGCGCGAGTCCAGCGGATGGCGTTCCGGGACATGGAGGCATTGGCGCGGTCAAACCGGCGCACTTCATAATCTTCCCGGGCATAGGCTTTCACCAGCCGGATGCCGGTAAAGGATTCATGCATGGCCGTCATCATGGCGCCCACTTCCTGCTCTTCCTTCGTGCCGGCCTTGCGCACGCGGCGGCCAAGCAGGATGACGGGTCCCACACACAGCGGGAAGACCACCAGGGACATCAGCGTGAAAAACCAGTCCATGGAAAAAAGCACCACCAAAATGCTGAGGATGGCGAGGGGCCGCATGGTCAGCAGTTGAATGATCTGCACGGCATTCGCCTGCGCCACCCGCGACTGATTGAAGACCGTTTGCATAAGTTCCCCTGCTTTGGTGCCGCTGAAAAAGGCCGGGGACTGGCGCAAAACGCTGCGGAAGACATCGTTGCGGATGTCATAAAGCATGCGGTTCCCCACCCAGGCCAGGCAGTACTTGTTCAGGTACTCGAGGAACCCATTCAAGAACATGAGGACCGGAATGAAGGCGCAGGCCGCCATGACCCCCCAAAAGCCAATGGGTGTATTCTGGTCCAAGCCCAGCAGATTTGCCGGATTGATGGTGCCGAACCAGCCGAGGTTCACGGGTTCTCCGAACGTCTTGGCGCCGCTGCCCAGCACCACATGAAAAATGATGCGCAACGCCACAATGAGGACACCGTTGAAGGCCGCCGCCACGATTCCCACCAACACGCCCAGAACAAAGCGTCCCATCCACGGCTTCAGATACGGCAAGATGCGCCGATAGGGCATCTTCATCTCGCTCGGGTCGATGGGGTTTTTCGAATAAGAGACGGCCATAGGGGAAAAAGGGGCCGCGCAACTCGCGGCGGGTGGGACGGCTACCACCGATGCTGGAGAGCGTCGAGACGAACTTCTCCCGGCTTTCTCAAGTTCCGTCATTTAAATCATTGATCGCCAGTTGTTTGCAATGACCCACGCAGCCTGCGAATTCTTCGGTCTGCGGTTCTCTCACATTCCGCCTTGACCCTGGGGATGCTCATGGGGACAGTCCCGCCCTGTGGCTCTGCTGATCCCTTTTGTCGTTTACATCGCCCTGCTCCTGCTCCTGGCAGTGATTTCGGCTACCGAGACGGCCATTCATAGCGCCCGCGACCTGGAGCCGCGTTTGGACACGGCTGCGACGGGCGGGGTGGCACGGAAGCTGCGATTGATCACGGCAAATCCCTTTGCCCAGTTGCATCGCACCCTCCTTCTCTCCGCCACGCTGAATCTCGCGCTTGCCGCCCTGGGACTGCACCTTATTTCCGGCCCCCTGGGCGCTTACGGATGGAATCCGTGGCTGACCGGCGCGCTGCTGTTTCTGACCACCGTTCTGGTGGGGGACGTGATTCCAAAATTCCTTGCCGCCCGCTCTCCCTCGCCAGTACTGCTGGGCAGTCTGCGCCTGCTCACCCCCTTGCACATCGTTCTGGATCCGATCAGTTCCCTGGCTGACCGCGCCACCGACGCCCTGATTCGGAAGCTGATTTCACCCCGCCTGAAAATGCGCGTGCCGTTGACCCGGGATGAGTTTGAAACGCTCGTGGAAATGCGCGAAGAACAGGGCCTGCTGGAACCTTCCGAAGCCTCCATGATTCGAGAGGTTCTGGACATCGAAAGGCTGACCGTGCGTGACTGCATGGTACCGCGCATGGATCTCACGCTCATGAGCGCCGACGACAGGCCGGAAAAGATTGCCCCCTTGCTGGAACAGACCGCCAGCCGGTTCGTCGTCGTGTATGGCGAAACACCGGATGTGGTGGAGGGCATTCTTGACATCCACGCCTGGAGAATCGCGGGCCGTCCCGTCTGGAGGACCGTCCTGCAACAGGCGAGTTTTGTACCGGAAACCATGCCCGTGCTCGATGCTCTGGATCAACACCTCAGAGAGACCCAACTGCCGGTCCTCATTGTCGACGAATATGGCGGTCTTGAAGGCATGCTGAGCCAGGAGGAAATCGCCGACTGGCTGCTCTATGAAGCGGCGCCCTGGCAGGGTGAAGAGGCGGAGATTCGCGACCTCGGCGGCGGCCGCTACCTGCTGGATGGCGGCACCCGCATCGACGATGTCGCTGAAGCTTTGGGCATCTCCCTTCCCAGTGGCGGACTCGACAGCATCGGCGGCCTGGTCTTCAACCAGCTCGGCCATGTGCCCAAGGCCGGCGAGCGTGTGCAGATGGAGGAGGTGGATATCAAAGTGCGCCGCGTGGTGCGTGCCCGCGTGCAGCAGGTGGAGTTGCGCATCAAGACCCCAGTGGCAAAAGAGGAAACCGTATGAGTTGGGCGATTCTTCTCCTTGTTTCGCTGGCTCTTTCGTTTGCGCTGTCCGGCCTGGAAAGCGCCGTGATCGCCGTCAGCCGTGTCCGGGTGCGTCATGCGGCCAGCGAAGGTGATCGCCGCGCCGCCCGCCTGCTGCCTCTGATTGAGGATCGCGACGCCCTCCTGGGTGCGATCACCGTGGCCAACCACGTCACCAACCTGATCGCCTTTTTCATCATCGCGTGGAAATGCGTGCGTGTCTCGGGCCCATGGGGTTACCTCACCGCCTTTGTCGTGGCGCTGCCGGTGTTCCTGATCGTACTCGAGGTTCTGCCAAAGAAGCTCTTCCGGCGTTACCCGTTCCGATCACTGCGGGCGCTGACGCTCCTGGTGGTCTTGGTCGGTTCCACCCGGTCCCTCTTCCGCGCGCTGCGAAAAAAGCCAACTCTGGAGGAAACCGCTCCCGTGCCGGAACAGTCCTCCGGCCGCGATGATCTCCGCCAACAGGCCGCGTCCCTGCAACGCCAGGGGCAGCTTTCCCTGGGTGCCTTTCGGCTGATTCAACGCCTGCTGGATTACCGGAAACTGCACACCGCGGAGGTGATGAAGCCTTTGAAACACAGTGTCGCCATTTCAGCCGACCTGCCCCTGCGGGCCGCGATGATCATGGGCCGCGAGCACGGCGCCACCACCCTGCCGGTGCTGGGCGACAGTGGCCAATTTGTCGGCGTACTTGATCTGGCCGCCCTGCCCGGCGACCTGCCACAGGATCGCCTGGTGCGGCACCACATGCGAACGCTGGATGCCTTCCACGCCGGTGACAGCGCCCTGCAGACGCTGCAGCGCATGCGCAAGCGCGGCCGCAA
>JAXMIV010000669.1:0-7269 GCA_034377045.1 Prosthecobacter sp.
GCCGCCGACATGGCCAATCACGCCAGCGGCATCGTCGTTGGCAAGAGTGGCACGGCACGCCTCAAGCCGGATGAACTGCTGGCCGCTTTCGAAGACTGAAAGCCACCGGCATCCTCGATGCCTCAAGTCATCCCCATCACCGCCATCGTTGTCAGTTGCGACGAGGCGGGCCTTTTGGAGCGCTGCCTACCAGCGCTGCGCTTCTGCGATGAACTCATCGTGGTGGACATGGAATGTACTGACGGCACGGTCGCAGTGGCGCGACGTTATGGTGCCCGGGTGGTGCCACATGTTCGCGTGCCTTTTATCGAATCGGCACAAGAATGGCTAAGCACCATCGCCAGCCACGATTGGATCCTAACGGTTGATCCCGATGAAGTTGTCGATGCCCGCCTCGCCAAGGAACTCACCGCTCTGCTTCCCGTGCTGCCGGAGGAGGTGGCGGTGATCGAGTTGCCGTGGCAGTTCTACTTTGGCCGTCACGCCTTGTCCGGCACCTACTGGGGCGGGCGGAACTGGAAGAGTGGTTGTTGCTTTCATCGGCAGCGGGTCATGCTGGACTCCATCCTGCATCAGAAAGCCGTGCCGCGGCCCGGCTGCATCAGTCATCGCATTCCCTGGTTCGATGGTCATGTCCTGCACCATTACTGGATGGAAGACTACCGTCAGTTCATGGGGAAACACCGCCGCTACATCGCCGCCGAAGGGCAGCGGCATCAGCGGCTGGGACATCGCTTCAGCTGGCTGCGCATGGCCTGGGTGTCGGTGCATTCGTTTGTGTGGTCGGTGCTGAAGAAACAGGGCTGGCGGGATGGCCATGTCGGCATCGGGCTCAGCGCCTTTTATGCCTGGTATGTGGGTTCGGGTTGGATGGCGCTCGCGCGTCTGGAGAAGGACCAAAGTTTAGGATGACGATCTCCTCCCAACGGCTTCCGGGATTGGACGGCCTGCGCGCCCTGGCGGTGAGCTGCGTATTGTTCTCGCATGCTTTCGCCAGCGCTGGATTCCCGACGCTGGGCTGGTTATCGCAGTTGCAGCGCACCTTTTCCGGACTGTTCGGTGTGCAGGTTTTTTTCACCATCAGTGGCTTTATCATCACGCTTCTGCTCTGCCGTGAGAAGCAAGGCACGGGCAGTGTTTCCTTGAAGCAATTCTGGTTACGCCGCGCCTTGCGCATTCTGCCGCCTGCTGTTGCCTACCTTTTGGTGGTGCAAGTGGTGATGATCGCCGGCGCCGCGCCAGTGCCTGGGGAAACCCAGTGGGGCTCCCTGTTGTTTTATCGCAACTTCATGCCACAGGAGCCATGGTTTACCGCCGATCAAGGCCTCACCGCCCATTACTGGACGCTTTCCGTGGAGGAGCAGTTCTATTTGTTTTGGCCGATTCTGGTTGCTGCCCTTTCACCGGGTGCCTTGCGCCGCGTGGCGCTGACCGGCATCGGTCTCAGTGTGGTCTTGCGGGCGTGCGGAGTCTTCCTGCCGCCCGGCCATGAACGCTGGCTGCCGATGAATCTGGATGGCTTCATGCTTGGCGCGTTGGTGGCCCTGGGTGTGCCAGGATTGACGTTCTGGCGTTGGCGCTGGCCGTTGCTCGTGGCGGCCCTGGTATTGACGCGCTTGCAGGCCTCGGGCCTTCAGGTTTTCGTTGCGCCCATCCAACCGCTGGCGGTGGCGCTTGCCGCAGCCGTTTGGATTGCGGGACTGGTGCGCAATCCGGAGGGCATCGAATCGCGTCTGCTCAACAGCCGGCCTCTGGTCGCGCTCGGTGTGATCTCGTACAGCGTCTATCTTTGGCAGCAGATTTGTCTCGCGCCGGCCTCTCATTGGAGCAGCGGCGTAGCGCCCTGGTTCACCCAGTTTCCGCAAAATCTCATCCTCTGCCTTTTGTGCGGCACGCTGAGTTACCTGCTGGTCGAACGCCCCTGCCAACGCCTCAAGACGTGGCTTTCGAACCGCCGCACCCACAGCCAACTGACCGCATTGTCCCATGCCAGCCCTGGCCTCCATTAGCGACGTGCTCCGGCACGGGCGTGCCATGCAACTGCTGTCCAATCTGGGTTGGCAGACGGGCGCCCGTGTTTTGAATCTGCTCGTTGGTGTCGTGGCGGGCGGCCTTGTGGCCCGGCACCTGACCGAAGGGCTCAGCCAATACCGGGAAGCACAGTTTTATGTGAGTTTGGCGACACCCTTGACCGTGATCATTTCCAACAACGTCATCATGCGCCGCCTCATCGGCCAGGAAGATGAAGGGCGGGTGTTGGGTACTGCTTCGTGGTTGATCGCGGCCTGTGGCGCCTTCTTTTTCAGCGTCATCCTGCTGCTGAGTTTCACGCTGGCGCACAGCCTCCAGGAACGCCTGCTTTACATCGTCTCCGCCTTCAGCTTGCTGGCGTGGTGGCCGATTCCCTGTGGCAACGCTCTGGAAGCGCATCTGCACGGCCGCGAAAGCGCGCTCTCCAACAGCGCCGGATCGCTGTCCATGCGCTGCTGGGAAATCCTCTGCGCCACAGCGGGCGTAGGCATGGTGTGGTTCTGCGCCTCGGTTCCCGTTGGCACCATGGTCACCATGGGCATGCTGGCTCTCTTTTATCGCCGCGTGCGTGGACGTGTGGCCTCACGCTGGCAGTGGGATGGCCGTCTCGCCCTTGCCTTGCTGCGCGAATCGTGGCCGCTGGTGCTCGGCGGGCTGGCTTCCGCGGCGTTGTTTCGTTTGAATCTGGTGTTGCTGCGCCATTGGGCCGGCGACGCTGAAGCGAGTTATTACAGCGCCGCACTGGATCTGCCGCTGAGCGCGCAAATGGTCGCCGGCATCATGCTCACGGTCTTCTTCCCGGGCCTCACGCATCTGCTGACCCACAACCCCGCGCTGGCCTGGAGGCGGCTTGAACAATTCAGCCGCGCCTGCGCCGCACTGGGCTGGGCCGCCGCACTTGTGCTGGCGCTTGGAGCTCCCTGGTGGACGCAATGGATCTACGGCAGTCAATTCGCTCCCACGGCGGGCGTTATGGCAGTCATCGCCTGGATGTTGCCAGCGCTTTTTCTGGCTCAAGGGCGTGGCGCATGGCTGCTACATTCACGGCGCACGCACATTGAACTGGGTTATTTGATCTGCGGCATTGTCATCGATGTCATTCTTGCCTGGCTCCTGGTGCCGCGATATGGCGCCGTCGGTGCGGCCTGGTCACTGGTGGGCGCGTATGCGTTCACCTGGGTGCTGTCTTCCTTTCTGCATCCCGACACCCGCCGCATCGGGGCTCTGCAATTGCGCGCGCTCCTGTGGCCGGTGCCTTCGCTGCGAGGCCTGACACACTCGGATTGATCTCATGCTTGCCCCACGATCCTGCCTGCCTTTACTCTGAAGATGCCCGCGACCTCTCCAACCGATCTTGTCCTTCGTGAAATGAACGACCACCTCGCCGTGGCGGAGGCCTTTCGCATCTGCGCGGAGACCATCAATGCCATCGGCGAGCGGCTCATCGCGGCGATTGAGGCGGGCGGCAAGGTGCTGCTGTTTGGCAACGGCGGCAGCGCCGCGGATGCGCAACACATCGCGGCAGAGTTTTCCGTGCGTTATCGCACCAATCGCGCCGCCCTGGCGGGATTGGCATTGACCACAGACACCTCGGTCCTGACCGCCTGCGGCAACGACTTTGGCTTTGACACCATCTATGCGCGCCAGATTGAGGCGCTCGCACGCCCGGAAGATGTGGTGATCGGCATCAGCACCTCCGGCAACAGTACCAACATTGTGTTAGGCCTGGAAAAGGCGCGGGCCATGGGCTGCGCCACGGTCGCCTTCACCGGCGGCACGGGCGGCCTGATCGCCAAGATCGCCCATCAGGTTCTCCTCGTGCCCAGCCCGATCACCGCGCGCATCCAAGAATGCCATATTCTCGCCGGACATATCATGTGCGAGATGGTGGATCAACACTGGGCCAAGAAGTCTTAGGCGTCCCCGCAAACCGGGGCGCCTCGTTTACATGCCTCCCTGCATCATCATTCCGGTTCACAACCGCCGCGCGACCACCCTCGCGTGCCTGCAGGTTCTGAAGGAGCAAGGCGTGCTCGCCTGGGCCACCGTGGTCATTGTTGATGACGGCAGCACGGACGGCACCACCGCGGCCGTTCGTGCGAGCTATCCCGCCGCGATCATCCTCAAGGGCAGCGGTAATCTTTGGTGGGGCGGTGCGATCAATCTCGGCATGCAGTGGGCCTATGAGCAGGGCGCGGAACAGGTCCTCTGGCCCAACGATGACCCGCAGCCGCGTCCCGGGGCGCTGGAGTTGCTGGTCAGGATCAGCCGTGAACGCGGGGCCATCACCACGGCGCAGTGTC
Source organism: Prosthecobacter sp. (assembly GCA_034377045.1). Lineage (GTDB taxonomy): Bacteria > Verrucomicrobiota > Verrucomicrobiia > Verrucomicrobiales > Verrucomicrobiaceae > Prosthecobacter. The sequence goes on from JAXMIV010000669.1 coordinate 4,335, forward strand.
ACTTGCGGGAGACGGGTGAATGGCACTACGGCGGTTTGCGGCAGACCAAGACGGGGGTGACCTTTCAACTCTGTCCCCCCGGCCAAGTCACGCCTTGTGACACCATCTGCGGCAACTGCGTTTGCATTCCCCGTCCGGCGACCAAACGCGTTGGCCTGATCGATACGGCAGCCTTTCCCCATTTTGCCGGCGACGCGGACTACGGCCTGCGCGCCTCCGCCGCCGGTGTGCCGATCTTCATTGTCGGCGATGCCCTTTGCGATTGCTCCTACGGCAACGCCAAGAATCGCCAATCGTGGCTGTTTGGTGAGCAAAGCCTTCGTGAACTCTGGAGCGGTTGTTTTCATCCTCGCAACGGCGTGCTGGCCAGATGCGGCCGCATCTTCAAATGGCGGCATTGGGGGCTGCTGGGCGCTGCCTGGCTTGCCCTCACCTTCGCGCGCCTGCTCATCATTTCGGCCCTGCGCCTGCTCATTCCGCGTGCACGCCTGCTGCGTCTCGCGGCCCAACAAAATGCGCAACACCAGCGGTCCGAGGCGGTGCGCCGCTGGGAGTCCGTTAACTCTTCATCCCTGCCATGAACCCTGATTCCCGTTCAGGCGTGCCTGCCTTTGTCATCCTCGCCGGCGGCCTGTTGATGCTGTACGTCGCGGCATCCATTTTGTTGAGCAACGGCAACACGATGGGCAGCCTCTTCTACTACATGCTCATCGGCGGCGGCATCTTCGGCATGCTGGCGCCGAAGAAGGCGTTCTTCCTGTTCATGCTGCAATGTGCCTGTTTGGACTTCGCCAAACGGCTCATGATCCTCGGCGGCTCGGTTTCCCACACCGATCTATACTTTGTGCTGGGCATCGCGCCGATCACGGTGACGGGCATCTGCGCCGGCCTGGTCATGCGGGTCTATTTCGGGAAGATGCGGGCAGGTTTTGATGACTTCGTCCGGCTTGCCATCGCTGGAGTCATCATGGCCATCGGCGCTTTCCTCGGCTTTCGCGGGGGTGGCGGGCTCGCGGGCATGATGAAAACCGTGGCTGAAGGTTACTTTTACAGCATTCTGATTTTTGTGATGCCGCTGCTGTTTCCCACCGCGCAGGATGTCCGCAAGCTGTGGGGATTCATTCTTCTGCTGTTCACACCGGTGGCGGTCTACGGCATCTGCCAGCAGCTTTTTGGCTATCAGGAATTTGAGATCGACTACCTCAAGACGGGGCTCTCCATCGAGATCAAACAGCTCGTGGCGGATCGGGTGCGCGCCTTTGGCACGCTCAATTCGCCCACGTCCCTGTCGCTCATCTGCGGTGAACTCGCGGCCATGGCGCTGCTCCTGGTGGCGTTGGGCCGCCGTGATAAGCGGCTTGGTTTGTTTGCCATCGCCGGTATCGGATTCGCGGCGATCTTCATTGGCGGCTGGCTGGCCAGTACGGTGCGGATCGGCATCCTCGTAGTGCCGGTGGCGCTCGTCGCCTACGTGTTGTTTCGATCCGCCCGCTGGACAGTCGCCTTCTACGCGATCTGCTTCGTCGGTTTTGCCGCCCTTGTCGCCTCGTCGTCCTATTTGCTCATGAACGTCGAAACCTGGACGATGAAGATCCACGAGTGGACCGGCAACAATGACTACATGGCGAACATGCTGGACGCGAATACCTACAAGGATCGATTGATGGGTTTCGTCAACGTGCTCGGCAATCCAAGTGCGTACTCGCTCTTCGGCCTGGGGGAAGGTCAACAATTCGGCGACTTCTACAACCATGACCCGCTGAGCAGCGCGCTGGTGAAATTTGGCACAGTGCCCGTCGGTTTTGCGATTCTTGCAGTTATACCCGCTCTCGTTTACCTCCACCGAAGCGCGATGATCATCAAGGACCCGGGCGCACGTCATCTGGCCATTGCCTGCCTGGCGGTGGCTGCGGGATCGGTCGCGGTCTCGATGATTGGCGGTAATCTTATCGCCACCTTTCCCGGCAACGCCTTTCTGGCCATGCCGATCGGCATGGTGATCGCCCTGCGCAAAAGCGATCGCGGCATCGCCACCAAGACTGACAGGAAGAAACTGCCGGACCCTGCCGCCGCGCCCGCGCCAAGATTGGAGCAACCTTGGACAGGCCAACGCGTGCCCTGGCAGGCGGCGGCTCCGCTGGCCCGGTCTTTTCGCTAAAATGTCCCGCCATATCGTACATGTCACCCGGGCGCGCGCACCTTACCTGCGGGCTCTCCAGGAATCCTTCGCCGGCGCGATGGGAACGCACGGACATCTCACACTGATGTGGCCCGAGCGAGAGCCGTCTGACTTTCCAGATGCCGCCGCGATTCCCAAGGCAGATAACATCACCGTCAGCGAAGCGCCGGTTGGCGTGCGGCTGCACAACGGCCGTCATCTTCCCTCTGCGGGTTTGTGGCGAGCGCTCGCTGAAGCGCGTCCCGATCTGATCTGGATTCACGAATTCAGTCCCTACACCCTGGGCGGATTGCTCTTTGCCAAACGCCGTGGCATCCCTGTGGTAGTCTCCACGGAAGTGGGCCACGCCAATGCCCATTTCTTTCCCTGGACCGTGCGCGCCTGGCATGCGCTATGGGGTCATTTCGCGGATGGCATCATCGCCAATTGCCCTGCCGCGCGCCAGCCGTTGTGCGGTGAAATCCGACCGATCATCGACGCTTTTCATGCGGTCGACAGCCGTGATTTCCTTCCGGCGCCTAACCAAAGCCACTCCAACGTGACCACCTTTGTCTTTGTCGGTCATTTGATTCCGCGCAAAGGCGTGGACCTGCTCCTCGATGCCGTGGTGGAAATGAAGCGTCGTGGCCAAAACCACTTCCGTCTGCGCTTGATCGGCCGGGATGCGGAGCAGTGGGCCAGCGCCAGCGTGGCCCAGCGTGGCCTGGATGATATCGTCGAAATGCCGGGCTTTCTGAGTGGCCCGGCGCTGCAAGA
>JAXMIV010000670.1:0-3822 GCA_034377045.1 Prosthecobacter sp.
TCCGTGGCGAGAAAGTGCAGCAGGCCGCGATGGTAGTTTTCATGATCTTTCGCAATCTGTTCACGCCGCGAATAACTTGCCTCCGGCCATTCCCACGAGGCGCCGGGCAGGTTGCCGCCAAAGGTGGCTGTGTTAAAGTCCCATTTTTTGTTAGGCAGCGCATCGTGTTTGGAAAACCACCGCAGGTCCATGTCATCCCCGTTGGCGCGGCAGGCCTCGATGAAGCGCACGACGATTTCGTAGTGTTTGGGATCGTAGTCCGGCAGCGGGGCAATCGGCAACATGTTGGCCTTGTCCCGGGTGAGGCAGAGGCGGAAACAGTAGGCCTGCACACCGGGCGCGGGTTCGCCGGGAGTTCCGGGATCGCCTTCCTGAATCAAGGGCAGCAGGCCGCTTTTGGGATCCCCTTTCACGATGTAGGGATCGAGAGGCCAGTCACGATCCCACACGCCTTGGCCACCTTTGACGCGGCCCGTTTCTCCCGGCTGCAGATGACCGATTCGTGGCAGGTACTTCTCATTGTAATGAATGCCGTTGTACGTCTCGCCATACTTCGCATTGCCCTCGCGCATGAGCGTGTAGCTGACGCCGGCCTGGGCCATCAGGTCGCCTTCGTAGGTTGTGTCGACGAACACTTTGGCGCGAAAGATGGTGCCGTCCTCGGTCACAAATTCACGGATGCGGGCGCCGTCCTTGGTCACCTTCGCCAGGCGCGCCTGCAAATGCACCTTCACGCCGGCCTCACGCACCATGTCGTTGAAGACCTTCTCGGCCTTGTGGGGTTCGATCGCGTAGGCGCCGCCGGTCGCGGGTCCGCCGCCTTTGCTTTCAAAGGGCTTATCCCAGGCCAGCGTGACGCCGACCGTGGCAGCCAGTTTGGTGAAATACTCGCGTGCAATGCCGCCGACGCTGCGGGGATCGCCAATGTCAACCGCGCTGAGTCCACCCGCCGTCATGCCGCCGAGATGGCCGCCCGGCTCCGCAATGACCACGCTCTTGCCCATGCGTGCCGCCTGCACCGCTGCCGCCACTCCGCCGCTGGTGCCGCCATAGACACAGATGTCCGCTTCGACCACCTTGGGTTCAGCGGCATGCACAAGCGCACCTGCGGAGATGAGCAGAAGACAAAGGAAGGATGCTTTCATGGCAGGGATGTCAGACGACCGGCTTTGCTAGGAACTTGCTGGTTAGCTCCGAGTACCAGTCATCCGCGAGAATAATCTCGCACTTTCTGGCGTTTACTGCATCCCTCTCAAGCATGAATTTCCGAACCTGCCTTGCCTCTTTCCTCCTCCTGGCCAGCCTTCATGCGGAGGCGCCGATCGCGGCGGTTTTGCAACCCTATGTGGACCGCCACGAACTCGCCGGCGCGGTGACTCTCGTTGCTACGAAGGATAAAGTGCTGGATGTGAGCACCGTCGGCTACGCGGATATCGCCAAAGGAGCGCCGCTGAAACCGGACGCCTTGTTTTGGATCGCCTCCATGTCCAAACCGATCACCGCCACCGCCGTGATGATGCTGGTGGACGAAGGCAAGGTCAAACTGGATGACCCGGTGGAAAAATACCTGCCGGAGTTCAAAGGCCAGCAGCTCGCCATCATGAAAGGCGGCAAGCAGATCGACCTCAAGGCGCCGGCGCATCCGATCACTGTACGCAATGTGCTCAGCCACACCAGCGGCCTGCCCTTCAAATCCCCGGAAGAACAACCGACGCTCGACGGCCTGCCGCTAACGAAGGCAGTGCGCACCTATGCGGCGCTGCCGCTTCAGTATGAGCCTGACAAGGGATATCAATATGCCAACGCTGGAATCAACACTGCCGCGCGCATTCTGGAGGTGGTCAGCGGCATGAGCTACGAGGACTTCATGCAGCAACGTTTGTTCGGCCCGCTGGGCATGAAGGACACCACCTTCTGGCCGGATGAGGCCCAGGTCGCCCGCCTGGCCAAGGCTTACAAACCTAATGCCGCCAAAGACAACCTCGAAGAGACCACGATCACCCAGCTCTATTATCCGCTCACGGACAAGACCAAGCGTTTCCCTATGCCTGCCGGTGGTTTGTTTTCCACGGCGGCGGATGTGGCGCGCTTCTGCCAGATGATCCTAAATGGCGGTGAACTCGACGGCCACCGCTACGTGTCTGCGGATGCCATCAAACAAATGTCCACCCGGCAAACCGCGCCCGACCTGAAAAACAGCTACGGCCTCGGCTGGGCGGTCAATCCCAATGACTACGGTCACGGCGGCGCCATGGCCACCAACATGACCATCGACCCTGCCAAGGGCCTGATCACAGTCTTCATGGTTCAACACGCCGGCTTTCCGGGCAAGGGGAAGGACAGCGGCGGCGCATTCAGAAAGGCGGCGCTGGACACTTTTGCGCCGAACAAGAAGTAATGATCTCGCCCTTTGGAAGGCGGCAAATCATCATGGCATTCCGGTGATCTTGCAACCCACGGCCTCCACGCGCGGCGTGGCGACAGGTTTTCCAGCTTGGACAGCATCGAGGGCATCACGTAGGTCGCGTGTGGTGGCTTTGCGCTGACGTTTGGTGGGCCCGAGATAGAGGTCATTGATGCGCCCCTGGTAGAGAACTTTGCCATCAGGTGCGAGCACTACGGCCTCCGGTGTGATACGGGCTTGCACGCGCTTGGCGAGGCGCTGCTCGGCATCGAGCAAGACGGTGGCCTTGACTTTGAACATCACAAAATGTTGGTAAGCATCCGTCACCTTGATGGAGGGATCAGCATGGACAACGTAGGAGACGAAGTTGGCGGTGTAATCCGCGGCGATGCTATTGATCTCCGGCATCAGCGTGTTCGCTGTGGGGCAATAGGGTGATACAAAGAAAAGCACGGCTCCCTTTTTGTCTCCCACTGCCAGCGGGGCGTGCATGGCGCCCTCGGGGTCTGGAAATTCCCAGGCCTTCTCCTGAGATCTCAGGAGGGGGGTCAAGACGACGAGGATAAGAATGCTGAGGGCCGTTTTCATAATACACCACCACAATTTCGAGTTCATGGCCGAGATGACTTCCCCGCCTCCGATGCAAGGAACTCAGAAGGCGTAACAAATCGGCACCCCTGATCGCGAAGATAGAGCACGGCCTTCTGGAAACTCTCAAAGCGGGCATCGTCCCACTGATTGGGATGCCCCTGAATGGCGATATAAGGCAAGGTGGCTTTCTTCATTTCGTAGCCTTGCCGCACCGCCTCGGCGTTGGGCACGAACAATGGCTTTTCCAATTCCATAAGACGCTTGACCAGATACTTGCTGGTGGCCATGCCTTTGGGTGGACCATAGAACCACACCAGTTTGATTTGCGGAAACTGTTCCAGGGCCTCGTAGGTGGTTCCATCAATGGCCGTGCTATGGGGACCAAAGGCGATCACGTCCACTCCGACTTTCTCCTTCACCAAAGCGAACGACTTGCGAAACATCGCCGCCTGATCCTCCACCGTGCCGCCCATATACTCAGCGGTGCGGCCGTTGACTTTGAGATCCTCCGGCAGACCTTTGCGGTAGTAACCATGATGCCACAACTCGATCCAGCCTTGGGCTACGCGCTGTTTCAACCAATCCACGTAGCCTGGGCAATCACCCTCCAGTGAATCACACAGAATACCATACGACGCCTTGATCTTCTCACCTTCCAGGAAGTCGGTCACCCGCTGCCACCGTGGCGAAACGGTGCCCTGGGGCTGAGAACCCTGACGCACCAGGTCGTCCAGTTTCAGCATGACAACCAGCGGTGAAGGCGCCGTTGTTTGAGCCTGCAACGAATGAGGGGCCAATAAGACCCAAGACAGAATAAGAGAAAACCA
>JAXMIV010000671.1:0-5067 GCA_034377045.1 Prosthecobacter sp.
GAGACCAAGGGCGACCTCGATGTCCGGCTGGCCCGGTTTATCCTCAAAGGCGGCAAATCCGGCCCAGAGGTCGTGCCGGGCAAGGCCGCCGAAAGTCACCTCTTGGAACTGGTGAAAGCCGGTGATATGCCGAAGGGCAAGGCCAAGCTGAAGGACACCCAGATCGCCCTTATCGAGCAATGGATCGCCCAGGGCGCCAAGACCGCGCGGCCGGAGCCTGAGAAACTGGGACCCGAGCACGCCTTCACCGATGAAGAACGCGCCTGGTGGGCGTTCCAATCCATCAAGAAGCCCAAGGTTCCGACGATCGCCGGTCGAGCTGCAAATCCCATTGATACTTTCGTTCGCGCCAAGCTGGTTGGAGCGAAACTCAGCCCCTCGCCTGCGGCTGACTCAGTCACCTTCATCCGCCGAGCCACCTTTGATCTGACCGGCTTGCCACCCACCCCGGAAGAGGTCGCGGCCTTTGAAGCGGAATCCATCCGCAACCCCGATGCCGCGGTCCGCAACCTGATCGAGCGTCTGCTCGCCTCCGCCGCCTATGGGGAACGTTGGGGACGCCACTGGCTCGACATCGCCGGTTATGCCGACAGTGATGGTTATACCGACAAGGACCTGGAGCGCAAATGGGCCTTCAAATATCGCGACTACGTCATTAACTCTTTGATCAAGGACAAGCCCTTCGACCAGTTCGTGCGCGAACAGTTGGCGGGCGATGAAATGGTGCCGCAGCCGCACAAGAATCTGCCCCCGGAAGCCATCGAAAAGATCACCGCGACGGGCTTTCTGCGCATGGCGCCGGACGGCACCGGCGTGCAGAGTGACAAGGTCTCCCAAAACGCCACCATTTCCGACACGCTGAAGATCGTCAGCACCGCCTTTTACGGCATGACCATCGGCTGTGCGCAGTGTCACGATCATCGTTACGACCCGATCACCCAGGCGGATTATTATCGGCTGCGGGCCGTCTTTGAGCCTGGTTTTGACACCAAGAGCTGGCGCAGCCCGGCTGGCCGGCTGGTCTCGCTGCTGACCGACAGCGAACGCGCCGTGGGTGCGAAGATCGAGGAGGAGGCGAAGAAGATCGATGCCGCGCGGCTGGCGAAGCAGGAAGAGTTCATCACCGAAGTGCTCGAGAAGGAAATCGCCAAGGCGGAGGAAAAGGATCGCGACGCCTTGCGCATCGCTTACCGCGCCGCAGTCAAGGCGCGCACGCCGGAGCAATTGAAGCTGCTCAAGACCTATCCACGCGTGGATCGCCTGAGCGGCGGATCTTTGTACCTTTACGACACGACCAACAACACCAAGCACGCCGACTACCTGAAGAAGATGGCGGAAGAGGCAGCCGCGGTGCGCGCCACGAAACCCAAGGAAGAATTTCTGCACGCCTTCGAGGAAGCGCCCAAGGCCCCGGCGGCCATTCCCGCCACCTTCATTTTCAATCGTGGCGAACCTGATCAACCAAAGGCACAGGTTAACCCTGGCGATCTCACCGGTCTCGCAGGGCTGCGTTCGATCGAATGCCCACCGAAGAACGCCAAGCTGCCCACGACGGGTCGGCGGCTGGCTTTGGCGGAGTCGCTGACGGATGGCAAGCACCCCTTGCTGGCCCGCGTGCTGGTGAACCAGGTGTGGATGCGCCACTTCGGCAAAGGCATCGTCAACTCTCCCGGCGACTTCGGCCAACTCGGCGACCACCCCAGCCATCCGGAGCTGCTCGACTGGCTGGCCAGTGAGTTCATGGAGAAAGGCTGGAGCTTGAAGCAAATGCACCGTCTCATCATGACTTCCGCCACTTATCGCCAGTCGTCGCAGCGCGATGCCGGGCGCGATCGGGTGGACCCGGACAATCGCCTGCTGAGCCGCATGAATGTGTTGCGCCTCGAAGCCGAGACCTTGCGCGATTCGCTGCTGGCCGTGTCCGGCAAACTGAATGCGAAGGCCGGTGGCGCGGCGGTGCCGGTGACTTTCAATGAAGAAGGCGGCATCATCATCGGTGTCGATACCCGCGACACTGCCGGCCGTCAGACCGGCAAGTTCATCGGCCTGAATGGCGACGAATATCGCCGCAGCATCTACATCGAAGCGCGCCGCAGCATGCCGCTGGAAATGTTTGCCGCCTTTGACGCGCCTGCCATGACCGAGGCCAATTGCGCCTCCCGGCCTGTCACCACCGTCAGCCCGCAAAGCCTGCTGCTGATGAACAACGGTTACATGCGCGAGTACGCCCAGGACTTCGCGCAGCGCCTCATCCACGAAGCCGGCGCCGATGTGGACAAGCAGATCGTGCGCGGCTGGCAGCTCTGCTTTGGCCGCAATCCCAGCATGGCCGACCAGCAGGCGGGCAGCGAATTCGTCCGGGCCCAAACCGCGCATTACCAGACCCATCCCGCCAAGTTTGAAACCGTCAGCGGCCCGCCCGAAAAGGTCGACGCCAAGCCCGAACTCCTCAGCCTCGCGGCCTTCTGCCACGCGCTGATCAGCTCGAATGCGTTTTTGTACGTGGATTAGGTTAGGGCTTTGAGTGGATGGGCAGCCAATAGGGGTGCCCAAAAGCGTTAGAATCAGCCGCTTGGCACGTAGTATCTCCAATACCCCTCATGAGTTTCGTTCTTGATCGCCGCCGCTTTCTTTCCGGTGCCTATGGCATGGGCACCATCGCTTTGGCCCAGTTGCTGCAGGAGCAGGGTTTGCTGGCCAATCCGGCACTCGCGGGTGGCGCGCCCAAACTTTATGACCTGACGCCCAAGGCGCCGCATGGGTTTGGCCAGGCGAAGGCCATGATCTCGATGTTCATGCAGGGCGGACCCAGCCACATCGACCTCTTTGAGCCGAAGCCGGAGCTGGTGAAACTGGATGGGAAAAAGTTCCCCGGCGAGATCAAGTATGATGACGCCGCCGGCGCAAGCACCGAGGTGATGGGCCCGCAATGGAAATTCAAGAAGCACGGCCAGAGCGGCACGGAGATGAGCGAACTGGTGCCCTATATGGGCAGCATCGCCGATGAGATGACCCTCATCCGATCCATGCATACGGGCGTGAACAATCACGGCCAGTCGATCTATGCGCTGCTCAATGGTCAGGCTGTTGGCGGCCGGCCAACGTTGGGGAGTTGGCTGACCTATGGCCTGGGTTCGGAAAATCAGAACTTGCCCGCGTATGTGGCGCTGACCGATCCACGCGGCCTGCCAGTGCTTGGCGTCGACAATTTCAGCAATGGCTGGCTGCCCTCGGTGTATCAGGGAACGGTGGTTCGTTCCAGAGAGCCACGCATACTAAATCTCGATCCGCCGATGTCGTTGAAGGGCGAGGCGCAGGATCGTTATTTGAATTTCGTGCAACGTTTGAATCGCGAACATGCTCAAGCGCGGCCCGGCGAATCGGATTTGGAGGCGAGGATTCAGAGCTTCGAACTTGCGGCCCGCATGCAGACTTCCGCCAAGGAAGCACTCGACATCACGCAGGAAAGCGAGGCCACGATCAAGCTTTACGGCATCGACAAACCCGCTACGGAAGAATTTGGCAAGCGCTGCCTTATCGCTCGTCGGTTGGTGGAGCGCGGTGTGCGTTTCGTCTCCATCTTCACCGGCAATCAAACCTGGGATCACCACCAGAGCATTCTTACCTCACTGCCGAGCGCCTGCCTGCAGGTGGATCAGCCGGCGGCGGCGCTGGTGCTGGACCTGAAGCAGCGCGGCTTGCTCGATAGCACCGTCGTGCATTGGGGCGGTGAGATGGGCCGCCTGCCCGTCATCCAAAACCGCTCCGGCTCCAGCGGTCGTGTGCGCGTGGGCCGCGACCACAACACCTACGGCTTCAGCATGTGGGTCGCCGGCGGTGGATTCAAAGGTGGTTATGCCCACGGCGCCACCGATGAGTTCGGCCATCACGCCGCCGAGAAGATCGTCAATCACTACGACTACCACGCCACCCTGCTGCACCTCTTCGGCCTCGATCCGAAAAAGCTCAGCTACAAACGCAACGGCACCGAACAGGTCCTGGTGGAGAATCCCGCAGCGCGTGTCGTGACGGAGTTGCTGGCATGAGGGATTGGATCTTCGCATCATGGGTCTGTTGGGCCGTAACCTGCATGCCATGCCTGGGTGCTGACATTGCCGCTCCGACCCCCGGTCCGGAAGCCAAGCCCGCGCTTCGCGTTCTGCGGGATCAATGCCTGGGTTGCCACAAGCCGGGGAAGGCGAAGGGCGGGTTGCTGCTGACGACGCGTGAAAAGATGCTCAAAGGGGGCGACAGCGGCGCTGCCATCGTCGCGGGCAAGGCGGATGAGAGCTTGATTTACCAGTCCGTCATGGAGGATGGCGATCCGCACATGCCGCCGAAGAAGCAACTCGCCGCTTCTGATGTCGCCGCTTTGAAGGCCTGGATCAATGCGGGCGCCGCGTGGGATGCCTCGGTCTTCGATGAGTTGCCGAAGGTGAAGCCGCTCGTGCTGAGTGGCCTGCCCAAGGGCTATCAACCCGCGCTCGCGCTCGCTCTCTCACCCGATGAGAAACGTCTGGCGGTCGCGCGTGGCAATGTCATTGCCGTGCATGATTTGTCGAAGCCGGAACGGCCGCTCCTCGGACTGCTCAGTGGTCATACCGAGCCGGTGCAATCGCTGGCTTGGACACCGGATGGCAAACAGATCATCAGCGGCGGCTTCCGCCAGATTCGTCTTTGGGATGCCACCACCTTAAAAGAGAGCGCCATGATCACGGAACAACTCGTGGGTCCCATCACCGCCTTGGTGACGACGCAGGATGGGCGGACGCTGTTTGCCGCGGATGGCGAAGTGGGAGGCGCTGGGTTCATTCATCGCATTGATGTCACGACGAAGAAGCTTTTGGCGACATGGAAAGCGCATGACGACAGTCTCTATGCCCTGCGTCTTTCCGCGGATGGCCAACGACTCGCCAGTGCTTCCGCAGACAAACTCGCCCGCCTTTGGAATGTGGCGGATGGCAAACTCGTGGCGACCTTTGAGGGCCATACGAATCACGTTTTGGCGATCGCCTTCAACAAGGACGCCAGCCAGATCGCGACCGCGGGCGCCGACCGCGAAGTCAA
>JAXMIV010000672.1:0-4726 GCA_034377045.1 Prosthecobacter sp.
TGAGGCAGGAGCCAGAGCACGATCAACATGATCCACAGAGTGCCGAGGCAACAGGCGAGACCGAGACTGGAGATGCCACGATTGCCGGCGAAGAACAGGCTGGAGAAGCCGATGACCGTGGTCATGCCGGCGAAAAACACCGCCCGTCCCGTCGTGCGCCGGACATGGACGATGTCGTTGGAAGTTTTCTGCAACGCCAGCAGGATATGAATGCCATAATCAATGCCAGTGCCTAACAACAAGGGTATTGCCGCAAGGCTGGCGAGATTCCAACTCAAACCCAAGGTGGCCATGGTCGCCGTGAGCGCCGCGAGACCGGTGGCCAAAAGCAGCACCGAAAGCAGCAGGTCGCGCGCATTGCGGAAAGTGACGAGCAGGGTGATGACGAGGATGGCAAAGATGGGTAGAAGTTGGCGATTGAGATCGCGCCTAACCAGTTGGGACAACGCACCGCCGAGCATTTCCCAGCCCGCGGCCCAGACTCCGGGTTGCGCCGTCAGTGCTTCCTGCAATTTTTGCAAATGCTCCCGATCCGGCGCGCCGGGTTTTCCGACCATGTTGACCGAAGCCAGCACGACGCCATCGCCTTTCGGCATGCCCGCGAACTCCGCGCGCGGACCCGTGGCGAGCATGCGGCCAAGCACGGAGGCGGCCTGACTTTGCGCCGCATCTTGGGGCCAGGGTCGCGCCAAGGCTTCCTTCCAAACTCCCGTCACCCCGCGCAACAGCCCCATGGCGGCTTCGGTGAAGCCCGCGGCGTCGATGGCTTTTTCGAGGCGTGGTTGCTCCTTCAGCAACCACTCAATCACCGCGCGATTTTCTTTCTGCGCGGCGGCATCGCCGATCAGTGGCGTCGGCACCGCATGATTGAGGATCGTGCCCGCTTTCTGCGCGGAATCGAGAAGCGATTGCAAGGCCTTGGCACGGGTTCTTAGCTCGGCTGCAGGGCCGGTGATCAGAATCGGAACACTCGCCTCGGATTCCCGGCCTAACCGAACTTGCACCCAGTCCCAAGTATTCATGGATTCGCTCTTGGAAGGACGCAAAGCCTCAGCGTTGCTCTGAAAAATCGGCATCCCGCGCCAGGTGAAAACGCCGGCGATACCGCCCAGCAAAATGACGGTGCCGATGATGGCCGGCCAGTGATTCACCGCCTGCCCCAGGGGAGCGTCTGTGGGCGCCACCGCCTGTTTGCCCGCGGCCAGCTTGGGGGCGAGTCCCAGCATCACTACCAGGCCCGCGCCGACTCCGAGCGCCACCAGCATTCCCATTTCCGCGAGGCCCGGCAGGCCGCTGAGCATCAGGGACAGAAACACCGTCGCCGTCGTGCAAGCCCCCGCGATGATGCCCGGTGCTGCACGGCGGCGCAACTCCGCCGGTTTCAAATGTGGATGCTGCCGCGCCTCCTGAATGATCAGGACGGCGTAGTCCACGATGATCCCCAGCACGATGGCGGCAAAACCCAGGCTCATGATGGAAAGCTGGCCGACCAGCAGACCGCCCAGGCCGAGGGTGATGATCATGCTCAGGCCTAACAAAAGTTGAATCCACAGGAGTGGCTTCAAGCGCTTGAACATGACCCAAAATAGCAAAGCGATAAAGATTTCCGTCAGGCCGATGGTGTTCGACATGTCGCGCTCGATGCCCGCGCCGATTTCCGCCTGGAAGGCCGGCTCGCCGGTGTAACGAATGACAGCGGCGGCATCGCCCGATTCCTTTTTCCAGGCGTCCACCTCGGCCTTGATCTGATCTAGCCATTTCTTGGCAACCTTGTAGTTGCTCACTGGCGTGGCGGGAGTCACCAGCAGCACGCGAAAACAACCGTCCTCGGACATCAGTCCGAACATCGAGCCTTCCAAGGCGCCGACGGCCGAGGTGTCCAGGTTATCCAGCAAACCCAAAGGATCATAAGAGGCTCGCTGAACCTTTTCCGCACTCAGCGCCGTGGCCACGTCACTGAGGGCCTGCTGCAACCGTGTCTGCACCGCGGCGCCTTCGATGGAAGCCTGCCACGCCTTCAGCTTCGCGGGGTCCGCATTCTGCACCCCCCAGGCGAGCAGCGCCGCGCCTGATTGCGCCTGCTGTTCCATCGGTTGCGTCCAATGCACCTCCTTCACCAGATCCGGGCGTTTGTCCAACCGTGCCGCCAGGGCCGCCATCGCCTCACCCGCCAGGGTGTCGTCGCTGGTTTCCAGAGCGAGGAGCAGATCATTGCCGCCGCCAAAGCCATCGCGTAGCAGCTTCAGAGCCCGCACTTCCGGGACACCGCCGGGCAAGGTCGCCAGGATATCCGTTTCCAGGCGCAGCCGCCAGAAGCCCAGTACGACGACCGGCAGAAGGATGAACCACAGCAGCCAGCTTCGCTTCATTGTTCAGGGATGGATTTGATGACGGGCTCTCTTTTGCCTAACCCAAGGGTGAAAATGATCGTTGCCGATACGATCATAGAGCAGCAGAGGAAATAGAAACCGCCGACAAAGGAACCGGTGTGGGTTTTCACCCAACCCATCATGGTGGGCCCCAAAGCTCCTCCCAGGTTGCCCATGGAATTGATGAGCCCGATGCTTCCGGCCGCGGCAGCTTCGGTCAGGAAGAGACTGGGCAGCGACCAAAAGGCAGGCATGTAGGTTTTAAAACCCGCAAACGCGACCATGAAGCAAGTCATGGTGAGCACCAGATTTCCCTGCGTGCTCGGCGCGCAGGCCATCGCGATCGCTCCAATGGCGATGGGAACGCACGCATGCAGGCGGCGCTCGCGAAAATGATCCGAACTCCAGCCACCCCAAAGCTGTCCCACCAGAGCCAGTGTGGGGGGCAAGATGATCAACCAGGTGAGTTTGTTGAGACTGAGATTGTACCAATGCTGGATCACGCTGGGCATGAAAAACTCCATGCTGTAACTGCACGTCACGATGCAGAAATAAGCGGCGGTCAAAAGCAGCACCTTCGGATGTTGGAGCGCTTCCATCACGGTCATGCGCCGCCCACGCGTCTTGAGGGCGCGTTCGCGTTCCAATTCTCCCTCCAAGGCATCTTTTTCCTCATCCGTCAGCCAGCTAGCCTGGCGTGGTTTATCCGTGAGCAGTTTTAGGACGACGAAGCCGAGCACTAGCGCCGGAATAGCCCAGAAAACATACACCCACTGCCAGCCCGCCATGCCCAGCACCTTCGGATGAATGACCGTGACACCCTCCACGATCTCTGACGTGCCGATTTTGAGCAGCATGTTCGAGATCTTCGGACTGATCATCTGCGCAAAGGGTGTCGCGATCAAAAAGTAGGAGAGTGCCTTCGCCCGATCCCGGCTGGGAAACCAGTGGGTGAGATACACGATCACGCCGGGGAAAAAGCCTGCCTCGGCCAGACCCAGAAAGAAGCGCACTGTGTAGAACTGCATCGGCGTTTGGACAAAACCCGTGAGTCCCGCCATGACGCCCCAGGTCACCATGATGCGGCAGATCCACTTGCGCGCGCTCCAGCGTTCCACCATCAGGGTGCCAGGAATCTCCAGAAGGAAATAGCCGATGAAAAAGATGCTCGCGCCAATGCCAATGACCTGATCGGTAAAGGCGGGCAGATCCACCGACATCGTCAGCTTCGCCACCGCCACATTCTGGCGGTCCACATAGGCGATCATGTAGCTGATGAACAGCACGGGCAGCAGGCGCCTGAAGGCCTTGCGGCGGGCGCTATCGAGCGGAGAGGTGGTCATGGTCAGGCAGGCAGGTGCGCGATGCTAGCGACTGGCCGGGGAAAGGCCAGTGCGCATTTTGCAGGGGGCCAGGAGGCAAAACATTTTCAGACAAATTGAAGGTTTGCGTGTATCTTGCTGTCAAATCCGTTCGAGAACATCCTTTCCCCGATGCCCCCGAATCCCCCCGACGTTCCCTCCCTCAGCGGGCGTTTGCTCCTGGCGGCGCCGACCATGCGTGACCCGAACTTCCGCCATGCGGTCATCTTCATGGCTGCCCACACTTCGGATGACGGCGCCTTTGGTTACATCCTGAATCGTCCGCTGGAGCAGCGCGTGGCGGATCTTTTGCCGGATCAGGATCTGGGCGATCTTGGCCAGGTGCCGGTGTACATCGGCGGCCCGGTTTCTACCGACAAACTGGCCTTTGCCTCCATGCATTGGAACAAGAAGAGTGGCACCCTGCGCTGCCAGACCCATCTTTCCGTGGCCGATGCCCTCCTGGAACTCAGCATGGGGCATGAGGTACGCGGGTTCGTCGGCTATACCGGCTGGTCCGAGGGGCAGTTGGAAGGGGAACTGCGCAAACGCTCCTGGATCACCACCCCAGCACGCAAGGCGATCCTGGCCGCGGAAAAGTCACCCAAGCTCTGGGCCTCCATCCTGGAAGACATGGGCCCGCTTTACACGCTCATGGCGCACACGCCGGAAAACGTGCAGCTCAACTGACGGCTGGGTGTTCCAATCCTTGCCGCGCCGCCGATCGCGGCTTAGCTTTCCGGCTGCATTCATGACCCACGCCGTTCTCAGCCTCCTCAAAGAAAGCCAACATCCCATGCGCATCGATCTCATCGGTGTCGCGGGGTCGGGCATGAGTGGGTTGGCGTCGCTGCTGCTGGCGCTGGGGCACAAGGTCAGCGGGTCGGACAAGGTAACGACGATGGAAACGGAGCGTTTGGGGAAACTCGGCCTGCAATTCTTTTCGCCCCACGATGAGCGCGAGGTGCAGGACTGCGACATGGTGATCTATTCCAG
>JAXMIV010000673.1:0-2542 GCA_034377045.1 Prosthecobacter sp.
GGCGACCAGCGCGGTTTCGGGTGGTACAACAGGCGCAGGTGCCGGAGCTTCCTTGGAGGAAGCGCCGTGCGGCAGGGCGCCTCTAGTGACGACCACCTTGGCACCGATGCCGACGTCGTTGAACACATCCACCACATCGCGCATGCCCATGCGGATGCAGCCAAAACTAGCGGGTTTGCCGAGGTTGCACTCCTCAGGGGTGCCGTGGATGTAGATGAAGCGGCGTTGCGCGTTCTTGTTCGAGCTTTCCATGCCCTTCAACCAAAGAATGCGGGAGACGATGGGGTCGCGGCCCGGGGAGTTCGGCTTCAGTACCTCGCCATTCCAGGAGCGGCTTTTCAGGACGGCACCCGCTGGCAGGCCGTGGCCGATCTTGGCGATGACTTCATGTTTGCCCAGAGGGGTGCAGTAGCTGTTCGGCCGATCACCCACCCCATATTTGGACGTCGAAATCGTGTAGGACCTGGTCAGGTGCCCACCTTCGTAGACGCCGAGTTTCTGATCCTTGACGCTGACCACCACCTCTGACTTCGGGCCGGAGGAGCACTGGGACAGCAGCGTCGCCACAAGGACCGCCAAGCTGCCCTTGGCAATGGAGGCGGAGTTTCGAAAGGCGGCAGGTGAGGTCAAATGAGGCATTTTGCGATATATTTAATAGATACTAACAAATTTAGCAACTTTCAAGTCTAACGACGCACCATGCATGCCAGACTGCTCTTTTCTGACCACTAATCGGCAAATCTGTTGCACAAAACGGAATTCGCATGGTTTTCGGTCGCGAATTTCTACGAACCGCACCGATTGAGTTTACCCGCTTCCT
The DNA here is from genome assembly GCA_034377045.1 of Prosthecobacter sp. Lineage (GTDB taxonomy): Bacteria > Verrucomicrobiota > Verrucomicrobiia > Verrucomicrobiales > Verrucomicrobiaceae > Prosthecobacter. Next base: position 821 of record JAXMIV010000673.1, read on the forward strand.
GCCCATGATCACCCGATGACCCGCGAAGCCGCCATTCAAATCCTCGAACGCATCGCCCTGCTGCTGGAGATGAAGGGGGAAAACCCCTTCAAAATCCGCGCCTATCGCACTGGGGCGGAGATCGTCGAAAGTTACGCTGGGGACATCATGAAAATGGCCGTCGAGGGCACCTTGGCTGGCATCAAGGGCCTGGGAGACGCCCTGCGGGACAAACTCCAGGAAATGGCCACCACTGGGCGGCTCGAGTACTATGAAAAGCTGAAGGCGGAGTTTCCAGAGACCGTTTTTGAGCTTTTTCAGGTCCAGGGACTAGGTCCGAAAAAGATCGCGGCGCTCTATGCCGACCTCGGCGTCGCCTCGATTGCCGACCTCAAGCTCGCCTGCGCCAGTGGCGAGGCGGCGAAACTGTCCGGGTTTGGCGCCAAGACCGTGGAAAAGATCCTGGAAAGCATCGCCTTCCGCGAGCAGCACGCTTCCGAATTCAGCGGCGATCAGGTGTATCCGGTGGCCCAGATGATTTTGGAGTATCTGCGCCAGCATCCCCAGGTTTCCCGCGCTGAGATTTGCGGCAGCTTCCGCCGGGGCAAGGAAACGGTCCATGATCTCGATTTCCTGGTGGCGACGAAACAGCCGGAGGTGGTTATCCAACACTTTGTGCAACTGCCCGTCGTGGCCAAAATCATCGCCCAGGGCGGAACGAAGGCGAGCGTCCATACGGCGACGGGATTGCAGTGTGACCTGCGCGCCGTGGCCAGCCGCGAGTTTCCGTTTGCGCTCGTTTACTTCACCGGCAGCAAGGAGCACAATGTCGTCCTGCGCCAGCGCGCCCTGGATCGCGGCTGGTCGCTGAATGAGTATGCATTCACGCCGGTGGAAGGCAAAGAGGCCCCGCCCGTGCCGCCTGTTCATGATGAGGCCGAGATCTATCGCGCCCTCGGGATGGACTATATCGAGCCCGAGTTGCGCGAGAACATCGGTGAATTCGAGGCCGCCACGCATGGCCAATTGCCGCACCTGGTGAATCTGGAAAACCTGCGCGGCGTCTTTCACAACCATACCACCGCCAGCGACGGCGGCGCCACCCTGCGGGAGATGGCGGATGCGGCGCAGGAACTCGGGTTGCAGTATTTGGGCATCGCCGATCACAGCAAGAGCAGCTTTCAGGCAAACGGCCTCAACGAGCAGCGCCTGCGCGCCCAGATCGCGGAGATTCGCGAGCTTAACCAGGAGTATGAAAAGGGAGTCTTCCGCATCTTCGCCGGCAGCGAGGTGGATATTCTCAAGGATGGGTCGCTCGACTTTCCTGACGAGTTGCTGGCGGAACTCGATTACGTGGTCGCCAGCGTGCATAACGTCTTCAACCTGCCTGAAGCGGAGATGACCGCGCGCATCATCCGCGCCATCGAGAATCCGCATGTGACCATGCTGGGGCACATGACCGGCCGCCTGCTCCTCACCCGGCCCAGCTACGCCCTGAACATTCCCGCCATCATTGACGCTGCCGCGGCCACTGGAACGATCATCGAACTCAACGCCAATCCCTGGCGTCTGGACATGGACTGGCGCTGGTGGCGATTGGCCAAGGAAAAGGGCGTGAAATGCAGCATCAATCCCGATGCCCACAGCACCCGCGGCCTGCAGGATGTTCTCTTCGGCATTCGCTCCGCCCGCAAAGGCTGGCTGACGCGGAAGGATATCGTCAACTGTTTGCCGTTAGGCGAG
>JAXMIV010000674.1:0-3219 GCA_034377045.1 Prosthecobacter sp.
CACCCTTTCCTCCATCCTCGAAGCCGAAGACATCACAAGTCTGCAGAATCTGCAGCTCTTTGCGCGCACGGTGGTGGAGGGATTTACGACGGGGCATCATGCCTCACCGCATAAGGGCTTCAGTGTCGAGTTTCGCCAGCATCGCCCGTATGTGCAGGGAGATGATCTGCGCCGGCTGGATTGGAAAATCTTTGGCCGGGCGGATCGCTTTTACATTCGGGAATATGATGAGGAGACGAATCTGCGCGCCACGCTGGTGTTGGATGCCAGCGGCTCGATGAACTACCGCGGACAGAAGGGCATCCTCAAATTTGACTACGCGCGCAAACTTGCCGCGGCCATGGCCTACCTGCTGATGTCGCAACAGGATGCCGTGGGTCTCATCACCTTCGACAGCAAGGTGCGCGAGTTCATCCCCAATCGCACCCGCATCACGCATCTGCATCACGTGCTCGACACGATGATCAAAACGGAGCCGGGCAAGGACACCGCCCTCGCTCCCGTGTTGGAGTCGCTGGCGCAGCGCCTCAAACGCCGCGGACTCGTCATCCTCATCAGTGACTTCTTTGATGACCCTAACGCCATCTTGAAGGCCATCGGCGTGCTGCGCAAAAAGGGCCATGAGATCATCGCCATGCAGCTCTGGGATCGCGATGAATTGAACTTTCCCTTTGGCCAGTGGTCCCGCTTTGAAAGCCTGGAGAACAACGAAGAATTCCTTCTCCTCGATCCGGCCACCATTCGCCTGCGCTACATGGAGGTCCTGAGGAACTTTCAGGAACAACTCAAAGACGGCTTCCGCAAACATCAGGTGGACTACCTTTCGCTCCCCACCGACGAACCGCACGCCGCGGCCCTGCGGAATTATTTGGCGCTGAGGATGCGATGACCTTCCTCAACGCCATCCTCCTCGCGGGCGCTGCGGCCTTTCTCATCCCGCTGATCATTCACCTGCTCAATAAGCGCAAGGTGCAGACGGTGCGTTGGGGGGCGATGCACCTGCTGCAGGAGGTGCTGCGGCAAAGGAAGCGGAAACTGAATATCGAACAATGGCTGCTGCTGGCGGTGCGCATCGCGATTCCCATCGTGCTGGCGCTGTGTCTGGCACGGCCAGTTGTGACTGCACTTCGTTCGTTAGGCCTCGGCAAGACCTCGCTGGTGATGCTGCTGGATGATTCCTTCTCCATGCGGGCGCCAGCGCCGGGCGGTTCACCGGCGGAGCGGACGCGTCAGGATGTCGGGCATATCTTGGAAGCTCAACCACGTGGGTCTGACGCGCAAGTTGTGCTCGCCGGAGGCAATGCGCGGCGCTTGCTGGATCAGGCCACCAGCACCTTGGACATCATTCCCAAACAGCTCGCGGATACGGCCAATCAGGCCGGGCCCGTAAAGGTCAATGATGCGCTGCAGACCGCCGCCGCGTCCCTGTCCAAAGCGCCCAATGGCGCGCGCGAGTTGGCCATTATCTCCGACTTCCAGGCCAGCGACTGGCAAAGCGTCGCGGATGGCGCGGCGCTGCCCGCCCTGGAAGCCCTGCTCAAGCAGGAGCCGAAACCGCAGGTGACCTTTTATCGGCTGACCAGTGACTTGACCGAAAATCTCAGCATCGCCAGCGCGGATCTCTCCGCCCTGGTGGTGGCGGCGGAGCAGCCCATCGGCCTGCGCGTGCGCATTCAAAACCATGGCAAACGGCCCTGGCAGGACGTAGCGGTACATTTGGAGGCCGACGGCGCGCGCCTGCGCACCTCCCGCATTTCGCTGCCGCCGGAAGGGGAGGCGGTGATTGGTTTCACGCATGCGTTCAACCAAGTGGGCGACCACTCGCTTTCGGTACGCTTGGAGGGCGACAGCTTTCCGGATGACAATGCCTTTTACTCCGTCGTGCAGGTGCGCAACCAATTGAATGTTTTGCTGGTCGATGGTGATCCAAGCAACGAACCCCTCGGTGGCGCCGCGGACTTTCTGGAACTCGCGCTGGCCCCTTACCAATCCGCCAACGCCTCGCTCAAGGACTTGATCCGCACGACCAAAGTCGATGCACGCCGACTGAAGGCCGAAGACTTCAAAGGCAAGGAAGTCCTCGTGCTGGCGGATGTGGACAAGCTGCAAGGCAACCGGCTCACGGAATTGGACAAGTTCGTGAAGGCCGGCGGCGGGCTGATCGTCTTTGCCGGCGCCCATTGCGATCTCGACTGGTATAACCGCGAGTTGTACCGCAAGGGCGAGGGCCTGATGCCCGCCGCGATCAAGGGCCTGCACCGCGCGCCGAGTTCCGCCATGCCCGCGCGCGTGCTCCAGCAGCGGCTGACGCATCCGGCCACCGTCTATTTCAATGATGCGCGCGGCGGCCGTCTGCAGGATGCGGAGTTCCTTTCCTGGCTGGAGTTTGATTTGTCCAAGGACACCAGCGCCAAAGCCATTCTGCAACTCGATCGTGGCGTGCCTTTGTTCCTCGAGAAAACACGTGATCGCGGCCGCGTGATCGCCGCCGCGACCACGGCGGATGCGGAATGGTCCAACCTGCCGTTGCAACCCTTCTTTGTCCCCTTGATGCAGCGTCTCATCACTTATCTGGCCACTCAAAGTACGGTCTCTGCTTGGGATCAAGTGGGCGCGCCCCTGCGAATCGTCTTGCCCAAGGAACGTGTCGGTGTCGATTACACACTCCACGATCCGACCGGCCAGGCCGAATCCCTCAAGACGAAGGCCGATGGCGACAAGGCCTTGCTCGAATCCAAACCCATCTCCGCCCCGGGCATTTACCGCCTAACTCAAGGTAACGCAACGCGCCTGCTCGCCTACAACCTCGACCCCGCCGAATCCAACCTCACTCCCCTGCCTCCTGACAAGGTTCGCCAACTTGCCGAACGCCACAATTCAGCCTTCGTGGAGTCCTTCGACGCCTGGCAAAAGCTCGACCGCTCCCGCCGCCACGGCAGCGAGCTCTGGCAACCGTTCTTGATGGCCCTGCTGGTGCTGCTGTTTTTGGAAGTACTGCTTCAGCAACGCATTGCCAGGGGGTGACGGAGGAAAGTGCTCAGTTCTCAGTGCGCAGTGCTCAGTTTTTAATCGCTAGCCCAACAACCTCAATGATCTTGCAAACACTCCCAAACAAACTCCAAACAACGTTTCCGCACCAACTGAGCACTGAGCACTGAGCACTGAGCACTGAGCACTGAGCACTGAGCACTGAGCACTGAGCACTGAGCACTCGATCCG
>JAXMIV010000675.1:0-4130 GCA_034377045.1 Prosthecobacter sp.
TGCCAGTGGCATCACTGTCTTCCAACGCTGTGCCCACCACAATATTGTCGCCTGAGATGGCGACGCTGCGGCCATACTCGTCTAAGGCTCCGGGATTGGAGGCTTTCAAGTAGGCCTGCTGAGTCCAAGTCGATCCATTCCGCACAAAAACATACGCGGCTCCTGCACCCGAGAGGCTGTTGTTCGCCTGATTGCCGTTCACGCCTGTCGCATTGCTATCCTCACCCATCGCGCCGACGATGAGCGTGTTTCCGGACATGGCTACGGCGATGCCGAAACGATCCGCCGAATCAGCATTGGACGCCTTCAGGTAGGCCTCCTGGGTCCATACGCCGCCGTTGCGGACAAACACATACACCGCTCCGGAGGCCCCGAAATTGTTGTTCGTCTGGTCGCCATTGATGCCTCTGGCATCGCTGTCCTCTTCGGGCGAACCGACCACGATGATGTCACCCGAGATCGCCACCGAAGTGCCGAAGCCGTCGATGACCGCCGTGTTGGAGGCTTTCAGATACGCCTGCTGCGTCCACACCCCGCCGCTGCGCACGTAAACATAGGCTGCGCCAGAGTCGAAGGCGTTGTCGTTCTCTTGGTCGCCGTTGATTCCAGTGGCATTGCTGTCTTCCACATAGGCGCCGACGACCATCGTGTCTCCGGAGATCGCCACGGCGTTGCCAAAGAGATCGCTCAAGTCCGGATTCGACGCCTTCACGTACGCCTGCTGTGCGACCCCCTGCGCCAGTGCATGCGGAGTCGATACGACGAGGGTCGCGAGAATAATGGCGGTGAACGTGAGCGGATGGAACTTTTTCATGGCGGTTTGGAAACGCACGCCCTGACTGATCAGCAAAGACGGGAAGTTCCGCTTGGTATAGCATCGATTCGACAAGTTCTATAACAGATACAGCAATACTTGCGACTTACTTCTGCGTCGCCAGAAAGGCCTCGAATCCCGTGCGCACGGAGGCCTCAGCCTTCGCCAAAGCAGCCACAAAGGCCGCACCGCGCAGATCCACCCCCTTCTTATGCAGCAAGCCCGCAGCTTGCGCAGCCACAGCTTCGTCACAGCTCTTGAGGGCGGCCACGACGACAGCGGGATCGGCATCTGAAGACAACGATTTTAGCAGCGCCTCAGCCTGGGAACGGGGTGCGCTAAATTTGCCATCGCCATCCGCATCGACCCAGACCGGGTTGGTGGCGCCGATCACACGCGGGGTGCGTTTGCGGGAGCTGGGCTGGTAGGAGGCCGCGAGTTTCCAAAAATTGCCGCTGACTCCCGGTCCGCTGGCGATCGCGACGAGATGCACGTCATGCGCCGGGCGAGGCAGGGTCCATTCCACGGCGGTTTTTTCCACGCGGAGCGGTTCGGCCGGAATGGCCTGCTCGCGCACCCTCACACCGTTTTGATAAAGCGCTACGGTATCGGCATTGATCCACGAGGGACCAAAGACGTTGATGCGTACCCGCACCTCGTGGCCAGTCACAGGCGTGAGATCACCCGCCTCATAACGACCCTCCACCGTCATCCGGGTGAGCAGGCCCAGGCTCGGATAAACACGGCCCTCCTTGAAACTGCGGCACGCGGCGGCCACATCGATTTGGTTAGGCGTATCGTCTTTGACCTTCACGTAAGTGCGGCCCTGGCCGACAATGAAACGCGCCACATCGTGGCAATCACTGGATGCCACGGCGGCGATGCGGTAACCATGATTGAGCAGCGCGAACCAGTCGCGGAAATTTTGCATGAGGTCCGACTGCAAGGCGCCGGAGTTCACGATCTCCATGCCATCGAACGTGAAGGGCGCGCCGCGCAGGTTTTCGCCAGTGACCGGATTAAAATTCTCCGGGGCGAAGGGAATGAATTTGTTGTGCGTATCGCGCGGATGATTGAGAATCACCACCTGCATGCCGGGTACGGAGCGAATGGAGGTCATTAACTCCGGCCAATCCGCAAGCTTGTGGTTAGGCAGAGCGGCGTTGGTGGCGGCCACGGGAAAAGCGTTGAAATGGCCCGTGGGTGTAGTGACTTCGTTGCCAATGACGTTGGTGAAAAATGCCTGCGTCCCGGCCTTTTGCGCCGCTGGTGCGTAGTCCGCATACACATTATGATCGGTGGCGATCGGCAGTTCAACGCCTTCGCCCGCCAGCGTGATGGCGCGCTCTTCCGCGGTGGCATCCCCGTGTCCGGAAAACGCCAGCGAGTGCACATGCGTATCGCAGGCGACAAGACCGGGCGTCGGCACCTCCCGCTTGATCTGCATCTTGATCGTTTCGTTAACACCCGCTTTCACCGTCAGCTTTTGCGAAGCCAGGCTGTATTCGAAGCCACGATTGGCATAAAGGGTGTACGTACCCGCGCGCAGCCCCAGAGCCGCCTCGCCGTCGGCGGTATAAACCACGCCGGCTCGAGTTGCAGTCCTTTCGGGCTTCAGGGACAGCACCGGAACCCAGCAGTCTTCTTCATCGACGATGGTGAGCCGGCAGGGCAGGGGCTTGCCGCTTTCCGCATCGGTCACAGTGACGCTGATCACCGCTTCCGCCACCGCCCTTTCCGGCGGCCTCGTATCCAGCGCGATTTCCCCAACCATGATGTCATCCGGCACGATCGGCGCCAATAGGCTGAGCACATTCTCCCCATCCTTCAGCGTCCCCGGCGGCACCGTAAACGTCGAGATCATCTTCGTTTCCCCAAGACCCAGCTTGCCCAGTTTCTTGCCATTGAGTTGCACCGGCCAATCCAATTTCACATCATCTTCACGAATGAAAAGCGTCGCCGCCTCCGAGTTCGCCTGCGCCTGAAACTTCACCTCAAGCCCACGCCCCTCCGGCCGCCGCCCATCAAAGTCCTCCCATTCCCGCGGTGCCAAAGCGCCAAGGAAATGGCGCTTGGCGTCAAGCGCGCGCAAGAAAGGTTCCTGAGCAATGGCTGTTAGGCTGAAGAGGCAGGTGGCCAGCCAGGCAGCACGGCTGAAATGTGACGGAGATGCAAGCATTGGAGAGTCGTTCTCTTTAGAACTCCAGCGCGGTGGATGACCTTACAGGACGATGTGGGTTGTGTGTATGACTGAAGGGATCTAGTTCGCCGTCACCGGTTTGGCGGCCCAGCCCCTCACCTTGGCCTCTCCCCAAAGGGGCGAGGGAAGCCCGTTGTGGAAGCTCCGAGTTCGAGAGCGATTCGATGTAGTTTTTCCTGGGTACGATGAGTGACGACAAGACGTTTCCCCTCGCCCCGCTTGGGGGGAACCGGAGCGCAGCGGAGATAGATAGCCGAAGGTTACCCGCAGGGTGAGCGCAGCGAATCAAAGGGCAAGGGTGAGGGGCTGGTGATTGAGGTTCAAACTTCTGTTGAGAGACAGAACCCACGGAAGGAACCACTGGCGGCACACCGTTCTAACTTTCACTCATGGCCTCCAAACTCAGGCTCAATCAGATCCAGTTTTGTCTCACCCTGTCCGTGGTTAGTTGGACGGCGCCGTCGCCCCTGCACGCCGAAGACTGGCCGCAATGGCGAGGGATGAACCGGGACGGAATCTGGAATGAAACGGGCCTGCTGAGCACCCTTCCGGCCACGGGGCTGCCGATCCTTTGGCGGGCGCCCATTGGGCCTGGGTGGTCGAGTCCGGTGATCGTGAGTGGGCGTGTGTATGTCACCGATGTTGAAGTGAAAATGCCGGAGTCTTTTGAACGCGCGCGCTGCTTTGACGAATACACGGGCAAGGTCCTGTGGACGCATCTTTCTCCCAGAATTTATCCGGAAGCGGTTCTGAAGCCGGGTCAGGAAAATGGACCGACGGGCACACCGATAGTTCAGGATGGGAAGCTCTACTCGTTGAATCCCTATGCCGATGTGTATTGCCTGGATGCGGTCACCGGCGCGCTGATTTGGCAGCGGGAGTTGGCCAAGGAGTATCAGGTGCAGGAGATGACCGTGCGCGGCTCCCCGCTGATCGAAGGCGGTCTCTTGATCATGACGCTCGGTGGCAAGCCCGATGCCAGTTGTGTTCCGAGAATGACTCTCAAGTGGCGGTAAGGCAGAAGTAAGGCTAGTGCGGCGTCAAGTGGCGAGGACCGAGGTGCCAGCGTTGCGGCGATGGCGACGAGTTGCAGGCATGGCAAGGCGTGGCAGATTC
>JAXMIV010000676.1:0-2870 GCA_034377045.1 Prosthecobacter sp.
TGCGGCGCTTCATCGCGGGAGATTTCCAGCCGCTGTATCAATGCGCCTACATGATCGGCGGCCTGCAATTGATCGCCCTGCACAAGGAACTGGTCACGAACGGCAAGATGACGGAGCTGCAGTTCCATGATTCCATCTTGAAGTTAGGCCCCATGCCGGTGGAATTGATTCGTGCCAGCCTGATCAAGGCGCCGCTCGCCGCCGACTACAAGGCGCAGTGGCATTTTGACGGCGAATCCACAACCAACCAGTAAGCGCCAAATCGCCATGTCCTACCGAGCTCTCGCCGCCGTGCTCTATGAAGCCGGCAAGCCCCTCGTCATCGAGGAAGTCGAAGTGCAGTCCCCTCAGGCTGGAGAGGTCACGGTGCGCATGAAGGCCGCCGGTGTTTGCCACAGCGATCTCCATGTGATGAAGGGTGACCTGCCAATGCCTGCGCCGATCATCCTCGGTCACGAAGGCGCTGGCATTGTCGAGGCCGTCGGTCCAGGCGTCACCAGCGTGCAGGCCGGCGATGCCGTGATTCCCATCTGGCGCGCCTCCTGCGGCCGTTGCGACTACTGCATGAACGGCAGGCCGGCGCTTTGCGACATGGGCACGGCCATGCGTTTCACCGGATTGATGCCCGACGGTCTAACAAGGTTTCGTAATGCGAAGGGCGACAGCATCCGGCATTACGCCGGCGTTTCCACCTTTGCCTCCATCTCTACCATGCCGGAAGCGGCGGTGGTGAAGATTGATTCCGATTTCCCTCTCTGGAAGGCCGCACTTATCGGCTGCGGAGTCATCACCGGGATTGGCGCGGTGGTCTATGCGGCGGGGGTGCGCCCCGGCAGCACGGTGGCGGTCTTCGGTTGTGGCGGCATCGGTCTAAACATTCTCCAAGGCGCAAGGATGGTGAGCGCGCGGAAGATCATCGCCGTGGATGCCATGGCGGGGAAAGAGGTCTATGCCCGCCAATTCGGCGCCACCGACTTCATTGACGCCAGCGCCGGTGACGCAGTCGCCGCCGTGAAGCACCTAACTGACGGCAAGGGCGCGGATTACACTTTTGAGGCCATCGGTCATCCGCGGGTCATCGAACAGGCCTTCGACAGCACCCGCAAGGGCGGCACCTGCGTGGTCTCCGGCATCTGCCGCGCCGATGCTCGATCGGCCATCAACGTCAACCAGCTCGTCTATGCCGAGAAGACGCTGAAAGGCACCCTCTACGGCAGCGCCCGCCCACGGATAGATCTGCTCAACCTGATCGAGCTTCACCGCAGCGGCCACCTGATGCTGGATGAACTGCTCACTCGCACCTACCCGCTGGAGGAAATCAATGAAGCCTACGCCGCGCTCGAGCGCGGTGAAGTCGCGCGCAGCCTCATTGTTTGGTAGCTTCGGCCCGATAGGCCTGCGCCAGCAAAGTCACGGGCTGCGTCACTTCGTGGCACGGATGCCCTGGATGCGCCTGCAGGCCAGTGGCCAGTTGCAGATGGCAGCCCGGATTCGACGTGGCAACGACAGCGGCTCCCGTCTTCTCCAAGTGCCCCAGCTTGCGTTCCAGCAACTTTTTCGACTGCTCCGGCTGCGTGATGTTATAAATGCCGGCGCTGCCGCAACACCAGTTCGACTCAGGCAATTCCTTCAACGTCAGGCCCGGAATGGCCTGCAGGATCTGCCGGGGTTGCACCGTCACCTTTTGGCCGTGGCAAAGGTGGCAGCTCTCGTGATAAGCCACCTCGTTGACGTTGGCCCCCGCAGTCGGTCTGCGAAAATCGATCTCCACCAACCACTGATGGATGTCCTTCACCTTCCGATCCCACTGCCGCGCCCGGGCAGCATAGGCGGGATCGTCATGCAAAAGATGCCCATACTGTTTCAAGTGTGATCCGCAACCACCCGCATTGGTGATGATGGCGTCGAGGGAGTCGAGGTCAAATTGATCGAGCTGCCGCCGTGCCAGTTCCCGCGCCAAGTTCACCGCGCCATTGTGCGCATGCAGCGATCCACAGCAGGACTGCGCCCGCGGGGTGACGACCGCGCAACCATTCGCCAGCAACACATCCGCCGTGTCACGATTGATGTTCGAGAATGCCAGATCCTGCACGCAGCCGGTGAGCAATCCCACCCGATAGCGCGCCTTGCCACCCTCCGGTTCCTCCACGGCGCTGATCAATGAATCCGAAAACTGAGCGGCAATCCGCGGAGTCTGGGGTTCCAATTCACGTAGGTTGCGAGGCAGCAGGCCAAAGAAACGCATCCGGCGCAGCCACAGGTCGAGTCCGGTGCTTTGCCACAAGCGCAGCTTCCAGCCAACGAAACGCAGCAGGCGCGGCCGCATGAAAAGGAAATCCAGCGTCAGCCACCGCCAAAAACTCCGCTCTCCGCCTTTCAACACCTTCGCCCGCTCAATCTCCGCGCGCGAAGTTTCGAAAAGTTCCGCATAATTCACCCCGGCGGGGCAGGCCGTCTGGCAGGCTAGGCAGCCGAGGCAGTAGTACATCTCATCCGCAAATTCCTTCCCCACTTCCAGGTCCCCGTCGGCGACGCTGCGCATCAGCGCAATGCGCCCACGCGGGCTGTTGCGCTCCATTTTCGTCTCCATGTACGTGGGACAGGTGGGCAGGCACATGCCGCAGTGAATGCACTGCTGGAGCACGGAATAATCGAGGGACTTGAGCAGATTCATTGCAATAGGAACGCGCGTCGTGGTGCCCGAGGATGAAGCCTTGGCCCATCCACAGGATCCCCATGGAAGGCGGCATGGGGAGAGTTGCATTTTTGTCCCCATTTGGGGATGTCGCAATCTAAGGCGTTGATTTTCAATAGGTTGGGATGGGGATTCCCATCCCCATTTGATCCCCATTCGGTGGATTTCCCGCCCT
>JAXMIV010000677.1:0-3019 GCA_034377045.1 Prosthecobacter sp.
GGGGCGGCTGCTGGGGCTGGTGCGGGGACAGAATTTGTTTGAAGCGCGCGCGATCGAGATCAGCGCCCAGGCGGGTACGATGGTGGGGGTAGAAAAGGAGGAGAGGCTCAGCACGCCGCTGATGCGCAGCCTGCGATTCCGGCATCCGTGGTTGCAGATCAATCTGCTGACCTGTTTCGTGGCCGCGACGGTGGTGGGAGTCTTCGAGCACACCTTGGACCGGCTGGTTTTGCTGGCGGCGTTTCTGCCAGTATTGGCGGGGCAATCGGGCAATACGGGCTGTCAGGCGCTTGCGGTGGCGCTGCGCGGCATGACGCTGGGGGATTTGAAGCCCGGTGAGGAGCGGCGCCTGGTGCTCAAAGAGGGCCTGCTAGGGTTGTATAACGGCATGCTGGTGGGCGTTTCCGCCAGCATCGGCATGTACATCTATGCCCGTACGCAGGGGAATCCGAGCGCGCTGATGCTGGGCGTGGTCGTGTGGATCGCGATGGTGACCAGTTGCGTGGTCAGCGGCCTTTCCGGGGCATTGATTCCGTTGATCCTGCGGCGCTGTGGCGCTGATCCGGCCACGGCTTCCAGCATCTTTCTAACCACCGCGACGGACGTGATCAGCATGGGCGTCTTCCTCGGGCTGGCGACGGTGTTGGTCTAACAGAATTTGCTATTTTCCAAACACGGAGTCTTTGCCTTCCGCGGTGGCGCCGCGCCCCGCGGGGACGCCGTTGGAAGTCCAACTGAAGACCTGTTTTCCCTCATGGGAAATATTGATGACCATGCCGGAGAGGGAATCCTTTTGGCGTGGCCGCGAGCCGTCCGCGTAGTAGTAGCCGCCATCAAGCTGCGTCGTCGTGAGTTTCAAATCTTCGGTGGGAATGATCAAATCTTGCAGGTTCTTGATGGATGCGATGGTGGTGCTGCCCGGTGATTTGCGGAGCACTGGCCTGCCAGCATCCATTTGGTTGTAGTAGATCTCATAGTTGATCTTGAGGTCCTGAAGGGTTTGGCCGGATCGATTGGAGATCTTCATGTTGCACACCCAGGTCTCGGTGGTGACGATGCGGCTGCCGGTGTCCTTCTTGGAAGAGTCTTTCTTCTCCTTGGTGAAACTCGTGGCGAAGTTGTATTTGATTACGGCCGGATTTTGTTTGCGCCAAGTGGTGATGAACTCTTGATCCGCCGTGCTGAATTTGTTGACGGGAGCGACGATGGATTGGCCCGAAGCGAGCTTCAGAGTGACGGTGTCAGGGGTGGCGGCGACGATCTCAGCCTCAATGGACCGGCCGTCGGGGCTGACAAAGCTGCGCATTTCAGCGGCGAGGGGCGCGGCAGCGAGGAGAAGGCTAAGAATTAGCGCGGGAGAGCTTGGTGAAGCATGCATAAGTCTTTAATTAAGTCACCTATAGTGACGGATGCGGAGAAAATGTCAAACTTGTCAGAGTCGCCCGAATGGACAGATTGGGTAACCCCCGAAATCATGACCGTGTCGCCACCAGAAAGGGCCTTTCCCGAAGCCGCCCGATGTGCACTGCCCGTGTGGCGGGCTGTGGAATGGTGGGCGCGGACGAGGGAACATTTGGTCCGCGTGGGAGCGTTGGCGGATGCCTTTGTCGGCCGCCGCAGCCGGGGGGAGAAACATCCGGTGCATGATTTCTTGTTCACGTATTACAGTTTTTCTCCGGCCAAACTGAAGCAGTGGCTGCCGCCGCTGGGGGTGGCGATTGAAGTGAGCGAAGGTGACTTGGAGCAGATGCCGTGGCTGAACCTGGCGCCGCTTCGGCGGGAGGGAAGCACGGTGGCGCTGGATGGGGCGCACATTTCAGCGACGGTACGGGCGCGGGCGGCGAACATCGCGGATCTGTGTGGGAGCATTCTGCAACGGGCGCCGCGTTTTCGCTGCCATGGCCTGCATGAGTGGGCGATGGTGTATCGCCAAACGGCCGAACAGGTGCGCCACGATGGTTATGACTTGCGGATGCCGCCGGAGGATCTGGCGCGCTTTGTGGAATCGCAATCGATCTGCTGCTCGCATTACGATGCGTTTCGTTTTTTTGTGGCGGAGGCGCGGCCGATGAATGTGTTGCAACCAACCTTGGAATCGCGGCCTGAATTGGAGCAGGGCGGCTGCCTGCACACCAACATGGATTTGTACAAGTGGTCGTCGAAACTTTGGCCTTGGGTGGGATCGGATTTGATCGGCCGGGCCTTTGCGCTGGCTTGTGAAGGACGCGATCTGGACATGCGCGCCAGTCCGTATGATTTGCGCTCGATGGGTTATGAGCCGGTGTGCATCGAAACGCAGGAAGGGCGGGAGGAGTATGAGGCGGAACAACGGGCGCTGGCGGCGAAGGCGGAGCCGCTAAGGGAGGAGCTAAGGCGGGCGGCGTTGGGGATTGCGGAGGTGGGCGGTGAGCGGTAGGCGGTGGGCGGTAGGCGGTGGGCGGTGGGCGGTAGGCGGTAGGCGGTGGGCGGTGGGCAGTGGGCAGTGGGCAGTGGGCAGTGGGCAGTGGGCGGTAGGGGAGATGCGGCTTGTTAGGTGGGGCGTTTTGTGTATTTTTCGTGCATGGCGACAAAGACGATCACCTTAGAACTCGATGCCTACGAGAAGCTTCGGCATGCCAAACGGGGTGGGGAGTCCTTCACGGAAGTGGTGCGCCGTGCGATCTGGGTGGATGCTCCGGCGACCGGAGAGGCGCTGCGCAGCTATTACCGAAACGGCGGAAGTGGCATCAGCAGCAAGTATTTGGACAGCGTGGAAGAGGCTGCCAATGGGCTTCGGGATTGGATTGAAAAGTAGTCCAGGGCTTTAGCCCGTTAGGATGCCGCTTCCGCGTGTGAGCTTGAGTGGGAGATGAGTTGCCGCTCAGCTTGGTTGCAGCTACCGACGCGCCCGATGCTCCGCGCCATCTCCGCCCGCTTTAGAATGGGACGCGGCGCAGCCTGATCATTACCCACAAGTTTTGAGTTATCAGCGCTGTACTTTCTATGATTGAGATAAATTATAGGTGATGAGTTCATCATC
>JAXMIV010000678.1:0-2813 GCA_034377045.1 Prosthecobacter sp.
CGCCGTTCTTGTTCAGCTTCGGCGTCCGGCCCATCTCGCCGCAGCAGACCAGCATGACTTTGTCACGCAGTCCGCGCGCTTCGAGGTCTTCGATCAGCGCGGATACGGCGTGGTCGAAGGGCCTGCCGACATAGTCCATGCCGGTGGTGATGGGGGCGTTGTTCACGTCCGCATGCATGTCTCAGACGAAACTGGTGGTCACGGTGACAAATCCACAGCCGCGTTCGCACAAGCGTCGCGCCAGGAGCAGGAGCTTGCCCAAGGAGGCGGCATTGTCGGCATAGTGATCGATGTTTTTCCACTGGGGACTGATCTTGGACTTGGGCAGCAGCGGCGCGGTGTCGTAGCGGGCGATGACCCGCGGGTCCTCCTTGGATAGATCAAAGGCATCCGACACCCCGCGCCGCAGCACATCGAAGGCCATTTGTTGCAGCCCGTTCATGCTCTCCATCATGGCGCCGCCATCCATCGTGCGTTTCCACGTATCGAGTGAACTGAGCAGCGTCCGCCGATCATCCAATCGTTGGAGTGGCAGATTCAAAGTCATGTCCGCCTGCGCGCCTCCTCCGGAACCTGGAACAAACGGCCGGTAAGCAGCGCCGATCTCGCCCCCTGAAGTGAAATCGCCGAACTTGTCAAAAGCGGCCGAGGCCTCGGGCGCCACCGCACGCGGAAACAGGGCCACGTTCGTCGGCACGGCCGTGCTCCGATCCAGCGGTCCGGCGATGCGGCTGTAGAGAGAGCCCATGTTGGCTTTGAGCGTGTCCTTGCCGACAATCGTCTTGATGTCATGCACGCTGTCGCCGGTGACGAAGGAGCGCACGATGTTGAATTTGTGCGCCAGCGGCGCCAGCTTTTCAAAGGTGCTGCCAAAGGTGACACCGGGAAGGCTTGTTTTGATCTCGCCGGTGGCGCTGCGAATCTCGGCGGGCGCCTCCATCTTCGGGTCGAAGGTTTCAAACTGCGATGGGCCGCCCTGCATGAAGAGAAAAATCACCGACTTGTCCTTCACGGCCCGGTGTCCCTTCTTCATCGCGGCTTGGAGTCCCATCATGTCACTGAGGGTCATCCCACCCAGCCCCAGCCCGCCAATGCGCAAAAACTCGCGCCGCCCCAGGCGCGATGCTGGCGAGTTGCTGTTGAGGAAGCGGAGCACAGTGAGGAACATTACGGCCCGCCGCGGGGGCTCCTATCCTTGTGGGCGCGCAAGCGGCCGCATGATGCACGGCCATGCGAGCGTATGAGATTCTCCCTCATTCCCCATGAAACGCCTCGTCTGCATCCTCGCCAGTCTAACACTCGGCCTCAACTTCTCCGCGCTGGCTGCCTGGCAGGCAGGTTCGGCGAAGGTGGACATCACACCCACGGAACCCGTGCCGCTGGCCGGTTATGGCGGCAAGACGCGAATGTCGGAGCGCGTGGAGCATCCGATCTGGATCAAGGCGCTGGCCCTGCGTGACGATAGCGGCGCGACCTCGGTGCTGGTAACCTCCGATCTGGTGGGCTTGAGCACAAAGATGGTCGATCGCATCGCCGGGGCGGCATTGAAGAAGCATGGCATCACCCGGGAACGGCTGATTCTGAACTACTCGCACAACCACAGTTGTCCGGTCACGGAGGATGTTCTCTGGTTATACTATGAACTGACTCCGGAGGAGGTGGTGGTGCGGGATCGTTACACAGCGCGGCTCTACGAGCAGTATGATCAGGTGATCGGCGCAGCCCTAACCAAACTTGCTCCAGCGGAGCTTGCCTTTGAGCAGGGGTTGGCCGGTGTGGCCGTGAATCGCCGGCGCTCGCGGCCCGACGGGCGCAAGCTCGGTGGTCAGGTGGATCAAGATGTGCCGGTCATCACCGTCACATCGGCAGGTCAGGTCAAGGCGGTCGTTTTCGGCTACTCCTGCCACACCACGACCCTCGGTGGCTTGAGCATCAATGGTGATTACGCGGGCTTCGCTCAACTCGAACTCGAAAAGTCGTATCCTGGGTCCGTGGCGCTGTTTGTACAAAACTGCGGTGGTGATGCGAATCCGTTGCCACGCA
This sequence comes from Prosthecobacter sp., assembly GCA_034377045.1. Classification (GTDB taxonomy): domain Bacteria; phylum Verrucomicrobiota; class Verrucomicrobiia; order Verrucomicrobiales; family Verrucomicrobiaceae; genus Prosthecobacter. The sequence continues at coordinate 2,044 of JAXMIV010000678.1, forward strand.
TTCGCGGCAAAGATGTCGAAGCCACCGAACTCGCCCGCATGTATGGCCACATCCTCGCGGAGGCGGTGCGCCAGGTCATCGCGGCGAAGATGATCCCGCTCACCGGACCGATCCGGGCGCGGATGGGTGAAATTGAGTTGCTTTTGCAGCCAGGATTGCCGCTTGAGGAACTGCAACAACGCGTGCCGAACCTCACCGGCATGCCGAAGCGTGAGTTTGAGCATTTCATTCATCAGTATCAAACCCTCGGCGCCACGCCTGACCGGGTGAAGTATCCGATTCAGGTCTGGCGGTTTGGCCCCGAATTCACCCTGATTGCTCTCACCGGCGAGACGGTGGTGGATTACTCTCTCAAGTTCAAAGCCACCTACGGGTGGGATACGACCTGGGTCTGCGGCTACAACAACAACCTTCTCAGCTACGTGCCCTCGTTGCGCGTGCTCAAGGAAGGCAGCTACGAAGGCGTTACCGGCATGTATGAGTACGGACATCGTGCGCCGTACACCGAAACGGTTGAGGACTTGATCACCGGGAAAGTGGCTGAATTGGTCAAACAGACCCGGGCAGGGGATTGATGCCAACAGCCCAAAATTTTGAACACTTCGCCCGTTTGGCGGCGTAGGTTTGAGACCTGTTTCCCCCAATGCCCGTTAACCCTTCTCTGACCCTTCTTGCCATCCTGAGCATGTCGGCGGCCTCTTTGGCTGCCGAGCCCGACTTCTTTCGTGATGTCTACCCGTTCTTGAAGGCCAATTGCATCTCCTGTCACA
>JAXMIV010000679.1:0-4807 GCA_034377045.1 Prosthecobacter sp.
AGCGCGACCGCGTCTTCGCTGTGAACTACATGTGCCGATTCTTTCCGGCAGTGCTGCAGATGCGGGCCATGGTCGCGCGCGGCGACTTGGGCCGCATCATTCATGTGCAGGGGCATTTCTTCCAGGACTGGCTGCTGAAGGAGACGGATTACAACTGGCGTGTGCTGGCCAGCGAAGGCGGCAAGCTGCGCGCCGTGGGTGACATTGGTACGCATTGGATAGATGCCGTGTCGTTTGTGCTGGGCGCGCGGGCGGAGGCAGTCTTTGCCACCCTGGAAACCTTCCACAAGACGCGCAAACGTCCGAAAGGCGAAGTGAAAACCTTTGCCAAGGTAGACCCGAAGAAAATGGTCAGCTTCCCGGTCGACACCGAGGATTTCGGCAGTGTGCTGCTGAAGTTTGGTGAGGCCGGTCATGGATACGCCGCCGGAGTGCATGCCAATGCCGCAATCTCCCAAGTGGCTGCAGGCAGGAAGTGCAGTTTGTTCATGGGCATTTATGGGACCGAGGGGAGCGTCCGCTGGGATCTGGAACAGCCGAATGAAATCAGCGTCGGCCGCCGTGACGAGCCTAACCAAATTTTGCAGCGCGGAACCGCGGGCTTCCTGGAAGACGTCGCCAACTTCACCGATTATCCCGGCGGCCATGCGGAGGGATTCAGCGACGCGCACAAGATGCACTATCGCGCCGTTTACGAACACATCGCCAGCGGCAAGACTACCCCGCTGCTCTTCGCCACCGCTGAAGACGGGCATCATGAGGTGAAACTCTGCGAAGCCATTCTAAAAAGCTCTTCGACGAGCCGCTGGGTTAAGGTTTAGGCCCCGAAAAGGTGCGGAAAGGGGTTGAGGAAAGGGGAGCCCTCATTACCCTTTCGGCCCCCCTTTTTATTTTCTGCAATGGAACAACCCCTCCCCGGACAGCGCTGGGTCAGCGACAGTGAACCTGAACTCGGACTCGGCGTGGTCATGAAGGTCGAATTCGGCCGCGTGGAAATTTATTTCCCGGCCGCCCGCGAACACCGGCAGTTTTCCCTGAAATCGGCGCCCCTGCGCCGGGTGCATTTCACGGCCGGTGACACGATCAAAACCCACGAAGGCGAATCCGTGGAGGTCGAGTCCGTGGAGGAACGCCAGGGCATGCTCTTCTACATCGGCACCGATCGTGAAGTCAGCGAGGCGGAGCTCTCGGACACCATCAGCTTCAGCAAGCCCGAGGACCGGCTGGTGGCGGGTCAGATCGATGATCTTCGCGCCTTTGATCTGCGTGTCGAAGCCCTGAAACGCCGGGCCGAGATGCGCCAGTCCTCCGTGCGTGGCTTCAGCGGGGGCCGGGTGGATCTGTTGCCGCACCAGATGTACATTGCCAGCGAGGTCGCCGGCCGCTTGCTGCCGCGGGTACTCCTGGCCGACGAAGTGGGCCTGGGCAAGACCATCGAAGCCAGCCTCATTCTGCATCGCCTGCACCTCACGGGCCGTGCGGAACGCGTGCTGATTCTCGTGCCCGAGACACTGGTTCACCAATGGTTTGTCGAGCTTTACCGCCGTTTCCATCTCACTTTCGCGATCTTTGATGAAGATCGGTGTGATGCGATCGAAACCAGCGAGGAAAATGCCAATCCGTTCCTGGAGAACCAGCTCGTGCTGTGCAGCACCCGTTTCCTGGCGGAGTCGCCCGCTCGCGCTTTGCAGGCCGCGGAGGCGGGTTGGGACCTGCTGATCGTGGACGAGGCCCATCACCTGGAATGGAGCCCTGAAGCAGCGAGTCCTGCTTACACCTTGGTGGAAAACCTCACCGCCAAGATCCCCGGCCTGCTTTTGCTCACCGCCACCCCCCAGCAGTTGGGACCGGAAGGCCACTTCGCGCGCTTGCGCCTCCTGGACCCGAATCGCTATGCCGATCTCGGCCAATTCCTCGCCGAATCTGAGCATTATGAGGAAGTCGCCCGCGCCATGGATCGCCTCGCCTCCGGGAAGAGCCTGACCGCCGCGGATGAAGACCTCTTTGTCAAAAAATCGCCGCACCTGCGCGAGCACCTGGCCGCCATGAAATCTGGCGGCGAAGGCGAGCGCGAGAAGCTCATCGCTTCGCTGCTCGATGAGTTCGGCACCGGCCGCGTCATGTTCCGCAACACTCGCACCGCCCTCAGCGGGTTCCCCGAGCGCGAAGCCAAACTGGTGCCCCTGGCCGCTGACGATGATCCCTTGGCGGCCAAGGTCAAATGGCTGGCAAAGTTGCTGAAGGATCTGGGCGAAGAAAAGGTCCTCTTCATCTGCCGTACCCGCAAGTTGGCCGAGGAGATTCACGGGCTGCTGCTGCACGAGATCAATGTCACCGCCAGCCTTTTCCATGAGGGGCTCACCCTCATGCAACGTGATCGCCAGGCCGCCTTCTTTGCGGACGAAGATGGCGCCCGCATCCTCCTCTGCTCTGAGATCGGCAGCGAGGGCCGCAACTTCCAGTTCGCGCATCACCTGGTTCTCTTCGATTTGCCCGAAGACCCTGAATTGCTGGAACAGCGCATCGGCCGCCTGGACCGCATTGGCCAGACCAGCACCATCCACATCCACGTACCGTACATCAAGGGGAGTGGCGAGGAAGTCCTGGCCCGCTGGTACCACGAGGGCCTGCAGGCCTTTGAAAAGAATCTTCAGGGCGCCACCGAGATCGTTCAGGCTTTGCGCGAAGAGCTGACGCCGCTAATGGCATCGATGAAGGCACCGGCTCTGAAAGCCTTCATCAAAAAATCCCAGGAACTGCGCAAGCAGGTCACCAAAAGGATGGAGCGCGGCCACAACCGCCTTTTGGAGCTGAATTCCTGCAAGCCGGAAATCGCCGAGGCGGTGATCCAGGCGATTCGCGCCCAGGATGCAGACACGGGATTTGAGGAGTTTTTTATCCGCTTGGTGGATCACTTCGGCCTGCATGTGGAGGAGCACGGAAATCGCAGCTACGTGCTCATGCCCGCGCATCTGACCACGGACAAATTCCCGGCGCTGCCGGATGAGGGTTTGCTGGCCAGCTTCGATCGCACCCGCGCCCTCTCCCGCGAAAACATGGCCTTCCTCACGCCGGACCACCCACTGGTACGCGGCGCGCTGGATCTTTTGTTAGGCAGTGAAAGCGGCAACAGCAGCTTTGGCCTCTGGCGCGGGGCGGGCAGCGAAGGCCTTATTTTGGAAACTCATTTTGTCGTAGAGTGCATCGTCCCCGCTTCGCTGCACGTGGATCGGTTCCTATCTGCGATTCCAATTCGCGTCGTTGTGGATCACGCCAACAAAGACCGCCGCGAAGACGCCGCCTATTTCCAGGCGAAGATCGAAAAAGGCACCCCCACACGCCTGCTCGAAAACGCCGGCATCAAGCGCAAAATCTTCCCCGCCATGCTCGGCAAAGCGCGCAAACTCGCCGAGACCGAGATGCAGCAGCTCATCGCCGACGCGACCACGACCATGAAGACCCAGCTTCAGGCGGAAATCGACCGCCTCGAAGATCTGCGCCAGATCAACGACCACGTGCGGCCTGAGGAAATCGATCAGGTGCGCATTCAGATGCAGGGCCTGGACGATGCCATCGGTTCCGCCCGCCTGCGTTTGGACGCCTTGCGGCTGGTCCTGCAAATGCCGTAGCGATTTGTACCCAACAATCATCGTTGCGGAAGGCGCCCTTCAAGCTCCATCATCAGGCATGCGTTACTGGTTGCTGAAATCTGAACCGGACACCTTCTCCTTTGCGGATCTGAAGGCTCGGGCGAACAAAACGGAGCCCTGGAATGGCGTTCGCAATTACCAGGTGCGGAACATGATGCGGGACGAAATGAACCTCGGCGATTTGGGCTTCTTTTACCACTCCAGTTGCGCGCAGCCAGGCATCGCCGGGGTGGTCAAGATCGTGCGCGAAGCGTATCCCGATCACACGCAGTTTGATCCCTCGTCGGATTATTTCGATGCCGGCAGCAAACGGGAGGCACCCAGATGGCTGATGGTGGATGTGAAATGGCACGCTGACTTTCCCAAGTTTGTGTCTCTGGATGAGCTCCGCGCCGATCCCAAATTGGCCGACTTGGCAACCCTGCGCCGGGGTAACCGGCTTTCCATCACGCCGGTGGGAAAGGCACATTGGGACCGAATCTGCAAGCTTGGTGGGCTTTGATCTTGGAGAAAGGGCGGCGACCAACCTTTTGCTTTTATTGAGACCATGAAAAGCATGGTATTTTAGCAATTAGCGGGAACCCAATTTTATTAAGTTTGCTTCAATGATTTTCTAAATTTATTCTTTTCAGTGCACTCTCCCGTTATCGTCACATGCCGTATTTGGCCTTTAATCTGAACGATGGAAATGAATTCGTCTTCGACATCCTCGAAGAGCGTTTGTCCATCGGGAGAGATCCGAAAAATGACATTGTCATCGACAATGGGTATATCTCCGCATTTCACGCTGAGTTTCTGCGCCAGCCGGAAGGCGGTTACGACGTGGTGGATCTAAAGACCTCCAATGGAACTTTCCTGAATGGGCGGCGGATCGATCGTGCCACCTTGAAAGGGGGGGAAAAGGTGCGATTCGGCCAATTGGAAGCGCGATTTCGCGAACGCGCCCCGAAGGGCAGCGCCCCCGTTTCACCACCGGCGAAACCGCCCCCCCCTGGGGCCAATGGCCAGCCGACGCGAACGGACGGCAAGCGCGGGGACACGGAATCCATCCCTGCCCGCGACCCAATGCCGCCGCCGGACAATGGCAAGCTTGGGCGGCCGATCGTAACTCCGAAGCGGCCGCCCCCTCCAGCAGCCGAGGCGGCTGCAATACGACA
>JAXMIV010000680.1:0-2960 GCA_034377045.1 Prosthecobacter sp.
ATGACGATGTTCGCGCCTTCTTTGTCGGCGAGATCGACGGCCATCTTGAGGGCGGGGGCGTTTTCGGGATTCGGGGATTTGACGGTGGGGAAGCGGCCATCCTGGATGTCCTGCTCAGGGACGGTGAAGAAGGTGAAGCCGAGTTTTTTGAGGAGGACGGGAACGAGGACACCGCCGGCGCCGTGCAAGGCGGTGTAGACGATCTTGAGTTTTTTGGCGGCTTCGTTTTGCAGCAGTTGCGGCTGCAGCATCATGGCTTCGACACGCGGCAGGTACTGGTTGTCCATGTCCTTGCCGAGTATGGTGATCTTCCCGCGCTGAGCTTCGGGCAAGGGCTCGTAGGCTTCATCGGCGATGGCGTTGACTTCCTTGATGATGCCGGTGGCGTGCGGTTCGACGATGCCGGCGCCGTCACTGAAATTGACCTTGTAACCGTTGTCGTGGGCGGGGTTGTGCGAGGCGGTGATCATGACCCCGGCATCGGCGCGAAGCTGGCGGATGGCGAAGGACATCTCCGGCGTGGCGCGCGGTCCGTCGAAAAGGTAAACATTGGCGCCGTGATCGATGGCGATCTGGGCGCAGCGCTTGGCGAACTCGGGCGAGAAATGGCGGGTGTCGTGAGCGAAGACGACGCTGGGTTTGCCTTCGAGCTTGGCGTTGGCGCGGTAGGTCTTCGCATAGGCGACGAGGCCGCGGGTGGCGCGGGCGACGTTGTAGAAGTTCATCGCGTTGGTGCCGACGCAGGGGTGTTCCGGCCGCTGATCAGCCGGGGCGCTGCCGCGCTCGGCGGCGGTGACGATCTTGGCGACGGTGCGCCCGCGCAGGCCGCCGGTGCCGAACTTGAGCATCTGGAAAAAGCGGTCGTCCAACTCCGCCCACTGCCCAGCATTGGCGAGTTCCTCGATGCTCTGGCGGTACACCGGCTGCTTGCTGGCGGCGAGGAGGGCCAGGATGTTGGCATGGCTGGACTTGAGGAGCTGACCGGCATCAGCCGCGGCTTGGAGAGTGGCTTCGAGAGACATGGTTCGGCGAGGATAGCGGGAAGGAAGGGGCGGGCAAGGGGGGAGTGGGGGAGGGAGGTTTGCGGTTGTTGGCGTGGTTGGCGGTTGTTTGCGGTGGTTTTGGGGAGGCGGTGAGCGGAGGATGCCCTGAGGTATTGATCATTCCATCTCTGTGCCGAATCATCTGGAATTTTCCGCGGAAGGTTCGGCCCGGCATTTTGGCAGGGATGCGGGAGAGGGGTGATTCGCAACGGCAGTATCAGTTGAAGACGGCTGGTGAGGTGGCTGGGTTTTTTGCGGGTTTGGAAGAGGGGAAATTGGGGCGGGTCGAAGGAGGATGGTATTGCTCGGTGCGAGGGGCGAACGAGACTGCTCAGTCCTCACCCCTTTAGCGTTTCAGAGCTAAAGCCGTATCTTTCCAACTCGACGAAGTCCCGAGGAAGAAGCGTGTCCGCGATGATAGCCAGGATGTCGCCCACGCGGTTTGCAAAGTCCTTCATGAGTTTGTATCGCTTGAAATCGGACACGCCCAAGAGGTGAGCGCCTTCACAACGTACGAGTTGATCCAGTTCCTTGAACTGATCTTGCCAGTACCTAGCGCAACGCGCACGATCAATGGGGGTCATCATGGCTGCGTCGGGCAGGCGGAAGACTCGGACGCGGCGGCGAAGTTCTTCATCATCGGCGCGGCAGTTCAGCCAGATTTGCCAGAGCTCGTACATACAGAAGGGAGATTCAAGGTATTTGGCGCTAAGGATGACGAAGACATAATCATGTTCCCCGAGGGAGCGCATGAATTTGGTGATGCTCCCACCGAGTCCCAGGCCAGTGGTATCACGGAGGATAGCCACGTTGTATTTGGCAGCGGCATCCTCGCAGAGACGGGCAACGATGTCCCTGCTGGAGTCAGTCCAAGCGTAGGAGATGCTATAGGTGGGTTTGGGATGGCTCGGGGCGAACTCTGGCCCAGAGGACCGTGAATCTTCTGGTGTGGAAGAGTGGAGCTTTCGCATAATGGCGGAAGATTGGGGCAATTCCTCGACCACGCCATCTGACAGTAGACCCCCTGATGATGGTATTAGGGGGTCTTGGGGGCAGAGCGCCGCATTCTTGCTTTGACAGCCTTCAAGAACTTTTCGCGCTCCTTTCTGGGACGGGACTGCTTAGTCCAAGGGGACGCCGGCGTCCTCGTCATAGCTGCTTCATACATTTGCCAGTAGATCTCTGGCATGAGATCCAGTTTTTGAGGTTGGGCATGACTGCATTCCCATGCCACCTTGAGCCACTCAGGCGCATTTTCATCTACTCCCGTCCATGGAGTACTTGCTGGCGGGGTGTCCAGCAAAAATTTGATAGCGTGAGAAATTCGAACAATGAACCCGTGATGACGGCTCGTCGGGTCTACCTTTAACTCGAATTGACCTGGCGGAAGCATATCGAGGGACTTCACTTTTGCCTCAATCGCTTTCGCACTGGCTGCCGAGCCATCCGAAGATACGGGCACTTGCAGCCACTCCTTGGAGATGCGTTTCGCTAGGACCGCCTGCCGTTCTACTGATGACCAAAAGAGCGATGTGGCTTGCTGTGCCAGACGATGCAGCCAGCGAAGGGCAGTTTCATTGCCTTCCTCGGCAAATTTTGCAAAGACCTTCAGCATGAACTCAGCTTGCTCACCTGCTGCCATCAGCTCACCTCCGTTTTGGTTTTCATAGCGGATGGCCCAGCTAGTCACATTCCCTTCTGCATCTTTCTTCTCGGTGCGATGCTGGCTTGGCGGCCTCGCCCGCTCATTAAAGGCCTCCGGACTCATTAAGTGCCAGGTTTCTGCTGGGATGTCTCGTCGCCCACGAATCGCCCAGGGCACTTTGAGCCGACCTCCCTGCTCGACATACCGCAGCGCTTCGTCCACCAGCTGTCCTACCTTCTTTTTCATCGATGCTTCCTGGTGCTTTTCCTTCT
>JAXMIV010000681.1:0-4744 GCA_034377045.1 Prosthecobacter sp.
TCGCTGGGCGCCCCTCGTCAGCCTCCAAGTCGAAAGCCTCAAACAGCGCCTGCGCCACGCCGCTGAATACGAAGCCAGCCAGCGCGAGCAAGGCTGGCGCATCCTGCACGCCGAGTGGCAGCTCGGCGGCCCCCAGGATGAAAAACCCCTGCTCATCGAAGGCGCGCGTCTGCGCTGCACCGTCGACCGCGTCGAACGCAACGGCCAAACCGGTGAGCTCCGCGTGCTCGACTTCAAAACCTCCGATAAAGCCCGCGAGCCGCAGGGCGAACATGCCGTCAAAGTCAGCACCCGCAAACCGCTGGCGCCTGAGGATGAGTGGAAATGCTTCGATCACAGCTCCGGCGCCCGCCTCCAATGGCGCGACCTGCAGCTCCCGCTCTACGCCGCCGCCCTGCGCCTGCATGGTCTGATGCCGGATGTGGTCGGTTATTTCGCTATCCCCAAAAGCGTCCAGGACACCGAAATCCTCATCTGGCAGGACTTCAATGCCGAGTGGATCGACCGCGCTCTGGAGTGTGCCGCGGAAGTGGTTAGGCGCCTCCGCGACGGCATCTTCTGGCCCCCCGCCACCCGCGCCTATGCCCGCGATTTCGATGCATTGTTCCTGGGAGACATTCAGGCGACGGTGGAATTCGGCGGCCCGGCCTAACCACATCCGCGACGCCCCCTCACCCTTGGCCCTCTCCCCGCAAGCGGGGCGAGGGAAACCTCTTTTCGTGACTCGTTCTTTACAAATGAAACGACATCGAATCGCTCACCGATTTGTCACGGCCCCAGCGGGCTTCCCTCGCCCCTCTGGGGAGAGGCCCAAGGGTGAGGGGCCGGATTGCCCGTTCCCCCCAGATTCCCAAGTTGCTTCACCGGTCAAAAACGCTATGTCCCAGGCTGCCATATGAGCGATTTCAAAGTTTTAGTGACCGGCTGCAAAGGCCGCATGGGCCAGGCCGTCGCCAGCGCCGCCGAAGCGCAGGGCGTGACCGTGGGCTCCCGGATTGATGTCGGTGATTCCCTGGCCGACGCCCTCGCCAAGGCCGACTGCGTCATCGATTTCACCTCCCACCATTTCACCGATGAACTTCTGGCCGAGTGCCTGCGCCAGAAAAAGAGCCTCGTCATCGGCACCACCGGCCACACCGCCGAGGAACTTGGCCGCATCCGTGAGGCCGCCAAAACGCTCCCCATCGTCTTCGCGTCCAACTTCAGCGTCGGCGTCAACACCCTCTTCTGGCTCACCCGCAAAGCCGCCGAACTCCTCGGCCCCGACTTCGATCTCGAGGTCATCGAAATGCACCACCGCCTGAAAAAGGATGCCCCCAGCGGCACCGCCCGCACCCTCGTCGAAATCCTCGCCGATGTCCGCGGCCTCGCGTATGACAGCGATTGCCGTCACGGCCGCTTCGGCGATGTCGGCGCCCGCACGCCCAAGGAAATCGGCGTCCACGCCCTCCGCGGCGGCGATGTCGTCGGCGATCACACGGTCGTCTTCGCCAATGTCGGCGAGCGCGTCGAACTCACCCACAAAGCCAGCAGCCGCGACACCTTCGCCGGCGGCGCCGTCCGCGCCGCCCGCTGGCTGGTTGGCAAACCTCCCAGCTTGTACGACATGCAAGACGTGCTGGGACTGAAATGACCGCCTTCGGCATCGCCCTCGGTTCGAATCTCGGTGACCGGGAAGGCAACCTGCGCCGCGGCATTGACCTCCTCATGCAGCGTTTGCCCGGAGCCCGCCTCACCGCCCAAGCCAACTTCTACGAAACCGCTCCCATCGATTGCGCGCCCGGCACCCCCGCCTTCGTCAACTCCGTCATCGAAATCGAGTCCACCCTCTCTGCCCCCGACATGTACCAACACCTCGCCGCCGTCGAAGAGGCCATGGGCCGGCCCGCCATTCGCGAGAAGAATACCCCCCGGACCCTCGATCTCGATCTGCTCTATGCCGGCGATATCGTCAGCGATGATCCCGCCCTGACCCTGCCGCATCCGCGCCTGCATCTCCGCCGGTTTGTGCTGGAACCCCTGGCTGAAATTCGACCCGACAAAATCCTGCCTGGCATGACCAAAACCGTGACCCAACTGTTGGAGGCGCTGACCGATGCCCCTTGATTCCCTTTCGCAACTTTCCGCCCGCAAGGTCAACGGCCCGCCATTGGCGGTGCTGACCGCTTACGATTACCCCACCGCCCGTCTTTTGGACGAAGCTGGCGTCGACCTGCTTCTTGTGGGAGACTCCCTCGGCATGGTCGTCCTTGGCCTGCCTGACACCACGGGCGTGACCATGGAAATGATGCTGCATCACACCGCCGCCGTACGCCGTGGCGTCACCCGTGCTCCCGTCATTGCCGACCTGCCGTTTCACAGTTACGAAACCCCGGACCAGGCTCTGGCCAATGCGCGGCGGCTCATGGAAGCAGGAGCTGATGCCGTGAAACTCGAAGGCGGCACCCCGCAGATCGCCGAAGTCACCGCCATCATCCAGGCGGGCATCCCCTTTGTCGGCCACATCGGCATGCTGCCGCAGCAGTTTGTCATCGAAGGCGGCTACAAAAAGAAGGGCAAAACTCCTGCTGATGCCGAGCGCCTGATTGCCGACGCCATCGCCCTCGATGAAGCCGGCGCCTGCGCCATTGTGCTGGAAAGCATGGTGGCGGACGTCGCGACCGAGATCACCCGGCGAATCAAAGCCAGCACCATCGGCATCGGCTCCGGCACCGGCACGGACGGCCAGGTGCTCGTCACCCATGATTTGCTCGGCAGTTTTCCTTGGTTTCGCCCGCCTTTCGCCAAGCCCCGCGCCGATCTCGCTGCCGAGACCTTGCGCGCTGCGCGTGAGTACATGGCCGCCGTGCAGGGATAGAATCGGCTACTTGCCGTGCGCCGCTTTCAGGTGCTCGCCCAGGATATCGCGGCCGAAGTCGCCATCAAAGCTGCGCCAGACGCTGTGCGGATGGTTGGCGTTGTTCTGGGTATTGTCGTACTCCAGCAAAAAGGTCTTTCCCTGCACCCGGTAGTAATGGCCTTCGCCGCGCTCCTTGCCGCCCGCCCAAGCAAAGAACACCGGCCCGTTTTTTTGGATGTCGCTCCACGCTTCCTCGGCGATCTCCGGACGCAGGCGCTCGATATATTCGCGGATGATCTCGTGCAGTTTCGCCTTCTGTTCGGGGGTCAATTCGGTGTCCGGCAGGCCATCAGGCTTGAGCGGATCCACCTTCTTGGCCGCCTCGGTCAAAACGTCTTTCGGAGCCGCGGCGGCGACACTTGCCTTCGTCCACTGGGTCTCAGTCAGGGATTTGACCAATTCACGCCCCAAATCTTCTTCCTTGCCAAGAACCCGCAGCCCCGTCAGCGGCCCTTCGCGCACTTCGCCGGGGTTTGAGCCCATAAAAGAGGGAGTCGCACGCAGCAGTTGGCCGTCCTTGATCGTAAAGTTCAGGGACATGTGATGCCCTTCGACCCGCCAACCCCAGGCGCCCTTGTCGCCGGGTTCCCCGAAAATGCTGACAAAATACTTCTCTGGGTCGCGCTTCTCACGGGCAACGGCGCGCTTCGATTCATCCGCACCCTCAATCCCATAAAGCACCTCTTCCAGGCTCATGATCGTCACCGCCTTGGCAGTGCCCCGGAAGCCGAGCCCGGTATTCAGCAGGGCGTGCGCCAGGAGCCGCTGCTGCTGGGTCATCTCCTTCAGCGGCAGGCCTTTGCGTACCCTGGGGATGAAATGCCAGTTTTCCCGCTCTTCGTCCTCAAACTTAAACGTCGCCTGGGCTCGCTGCTCCGGGGTCAGCACACTGAGCAAAAACTTGGCCGCGGCCGCCATCTGCGTTCCGGCCTCGTGGGCACGGACGGTGAAAGGCAGAAAAAGGAGCGCAGCAGCGAGGAAGGCAAGGGTGGGGCGGAGCATGGGAGGAATGGGCAGGAAGACTCGAACGCATGCCATCGGACCCATTTGTCATCAAGCCAAGCTTTTACCGCCTGCATCCACCATCTCCCCCCGGAAAGAGGCTTGCCAAAGTGCCGATAAAGTTTTCCCCAAAAAAGGCCGCGGCGATTGACACTGCGCTGGAGAATCCTCTAGTCTGACCATTCTCCGAAAATCCCCGCGCCCCCCGCTCCTGCCTGCATGTATTCAAACGAAGATTATCTCCTCGATCTGCTCAAAGAATCCGGGTTGATCAGCAACCGCGATCTTGAAACCGTCAAGGGAACGAAAAAGCCGACCGAGACCACCCTGGAGGCTCTCATCAAGACCGGGGTCGTGAGCGATGAACAAGTGGCCCAGACGGTGGCCGTCAATAGCGGCATGGAGTATGTGGATCTGCACGGATTCGCCGCCACGCCCGCGATGAAGGCCCTCATCCCTCAGGAGGTGGCCGTACGCTATAAGATCGCGCCCCTCGGCATGAACGGCCCCACCCTCCAGGTCGTGGTGGCCGACCCTTATGACTTTGAGACGCTGGATGCCCTGCCCCACGTGCTGCAGCCGGATTTGGAATTCTTCTGTTCCACGCCGGCGCTCATCCGCCTGTTGATGTCCAACATCTACGGCAACGAGGCGGTGATGGGCTCCAGCATGACCAAGGGCGAAGGGGTCACCGACAACGACGCCCCCATCATCCGCCTGGTGCAAAACATGTTGATGGAGGCTTTTAAGCACCGCGCCTCCGACATTCACGTGGAGCCTCTGGAAAAGGATATCCGCGTTCGTTTCCGCATTGACGGGGTTCTGCACGACGTGGAGCACCAC
>JAXMIV010000682.1:0-2762 GCA_034377045.1 Prosthecobacter sp.
TTCCTCATCACTGGCTCCCCGTTGGCCATTGGCCGACTTGCCCTTGAAGGCCGGGCGGGCAAAGGGGTCTTTGATGCTGCCGGGCATCGCCTGCGGCAGATAAAGGAAAAAAGGCTTTTCCTGGTGCGCTTCGATGAAACCGATCGCCTCCTCGGTGTAGCGCTTCGTCAGCAGATCACGATCCACGGGCGCTTCGATGACGTTTTCATTGCGCATCAGCGGCAGTTCGGGCCACACCGCCGGATTCTTGTCGCGCGTCATGTCATCGCTGTACGGAATGCCGAAGAAGGAATCAAACCCCTGCCGCGTCGGCAAAAATTCCGGCTGATCGCCCAGATGCCATTTGCCAATCATCGCGGTGGCGTAACCCGCCGACTTCATCACCTCGGCCAGCGTCGTCTCATTCGGATTCAGCCCCTTCGGTGCGACGGGTTGGAGAACAAAGGTGTCCTTGTCGCTGACATGGAGGTTCACCCGGCGCGGATAGCAGCCCGACATCAAAGCCGCGCGGCTCGGCGTGCAAACCCCGCTGGCGGAATAAAAACTGGTAAACTTCGTCCCCTCCGCCGCCATGCGATCGAGATGGGGCGTGCGATGTTTCGTCTGCGGATTGAAGCAATGGACGTCGCCATTGCCCAGATTGTCGCACAGCACAAAGATGACGTTAGGCCGCTCAGCCGCGAAGCCGGTGGTCAATAACAGCAACGAGAGAAGAACAGGCAGCGTTTTCATGACACGGTTTCTTCGTGGATGTCGATTCGTTGGCGTGCGTCGATGCCCATCCCATGCACGCCGGAGATCACGAAGGCAATGGCACAGAAATACAGCGCTTCATGCCAGTCGCCATTCTTGTCGAAATATTTGTTGATCAGCGCGATGAAGACCGGCGACAGCGCGGCGCCGATGTTGCCCCACATGTTAGCCCAGCCGAAGATTGGCGCGGTGTAGCGGCCGCCGATGTCCTGCATGGTGGCCCATACCGCCGGCAATCCCGCATCCGTGAAGAAGGCGACCATGCCCAGCGCTGGCACCAGCAGCCAGGGATTGGTGGTTTGAATCGCCAGTACAAACATCACCGCAGCCGCGAACCGTGTAACGACCAGAGGCAGCATCCGCCCGCGCCTGGGGCCAAAGCGGCGCGCGCAGACATCCGCGAAGACTCCGCCGGACATCATCCCGCCCAAGCCAATGAGGAGGGACACTGTGGACAAGGTGCCGCTGGCCTCGTCACCGAGATGCAGCGTCTCCTTCAGATAGCGCGGCATCCACGTGGCAAGAAAGGCCCAGCCTACGTTGGTCCAAAACTGGGCGGCACACATGCGCCAGAGATTGCCGCTGCGCAGTACGTCCCCCCATGGGAACCGATAAGGCGGGACATTTCCCACCAGGGGCCTGCCATCCGTGAGCAGCGCGCGTTCCGCGTCATTGCAGGCCGGGTGCACCTCCGGACTTTCCCGATAAATGCGCCAGAAAGCCCAGGCAAACGCCACACCCGCCACTCCATACATCCAGCCTGCCCAGCGCCAGTTGCCGAAATAGCTGATGACCAACATTGTCAGCAGGGGTGCCACCGCGCCACCGAGCCGCCCGCCAAGAGAAACGATGCTGGAGGCCACACCCCGGTTCCCCCAAGCCGCCCATTTGCGCAAAAGGCTGCTGCTGGCCGGATAGGCCCCCGCTTCCGCGAGGCCGCAGCCCACGCGCGTCAGCAGCAGGGTCCAAAGCCCGGTCGCAAATCCCGTGAGCGCGGTAAAGATCGACCACAGTACGATGAAGATCGTCATCAGCGGTCGAATGCCGAAGCGATCGCTCAACCAACCCGCTGGTACCTGACCCAATGCATACGCCCAGAAAAATGCCCCCAAGACCCAGGAGAGTTGATTGTCCGTCAGCGGGAACTCCGCCCGAAAAGTCGCCGTCTTGACGATCTCGGACATGCAGATGCGGTCCAGATACATCAAAAATGCCGCGAGCGTGGTGACCGTCAGGACGGTATAGCGGACGCGGGTCGGAGGGGCAGACATCTACCGTTTACGGGTGCCGAGTGCGCCGCATTGCAGCGATGTCACTTCCCGATGAAATGCGCGGCTTTCTGCCTCGCCTCAATAAAGCAGGAAATGAATCTCCCGATCCGTCAGCTCAGACGTGTCTTCCACGGCCAGCAGCGCATCGAATTGTTCCATCGTCGCCCATTGCGTATCGGATTCTGGGACAAGCGGGAAATCCGACTCAAACAAAGGCACTTCCGCGGCCGGCGTCACCGTCTTTTCCACCTGCACCTGGGCCACTTCGACGGGGGACTCACGCAGGGCCGGCAGGGCCGCCACCAGCGCGATCACCGCCGCGGCGGCTCCCGCCCAGGCGATGCGCGAGGTCACCGATCCGGTCTCTGCAAACCAGGCATGCACCCGATCAAGAAACCCGCGCTCCTGCGGCGTTTGGCGCGCCTGACGCACCACGTTTTGGACGAAATTGGGGCGCGGCTCCACCGGCTTGGCTTGGCCAAGCACTTTCCAGAGAGGATCGTTGGGGGTGAGCGGTTCCATGGCGGATTGATGAGTTTAAACAGCGTCGGCGGGCAAAAGTTGCGCCACCAGGCAAATTTCCCGTCAGCCCGGCGGCCAGGCCAAGTCGCGCCCCGCCAGCAGGTGCACGTGCAGGTGTGGCACGCTTTCCCCGGCATCCCTGCCGTGATTGATGACAACCCGGTAGCCTTTGCTCCGGTCGCTGACTCCGAGTTTTTCCGCCACCTTCCTGGCGGC
>JAXMIV010000683.1:0-2928 GCA_034377045.1 Prosthecobacter sp.
AAATTGGTGAACATGAAGATGGTGTCCCACTCCCACTTGGCGGCGACCATGAGGACAGGCGGCGCGGCGAAGTGCGTGAGCGTGCCGCCGATGGAAACATTCACGAAGAGCAGACCCAGCGTGGCATAGGCGAGCCGTAAGCTGATGCCGCGGTCGAAGTACCGGCGTTTCAACAAGATCGCCAGAAGCGTCATCGCCGCCGGTTCGGTGATGAGTGATCCCAACAGGCTGCCCACGGAGAGCGCCGTCGCGTAAAAGGCCAGACTCTCTTTCCACGGCAGCATTCGCGCGATGCCTGAGATCAGCGCCTCCGCCAGTTTCACTACGGGGCGCGTGGCCGCTACGACCATGACGACAAGTACGAACTTTGGCTCAGTGTAGTTCAGGCTCTCGATGTAAATGACCGCATCGTGGACGGAACCTTTCAGGGCGGCGATGCCCGCAAACAATGCTGCGGCCCACAGTCCAAAGACGACTTCCGTTTCCGCCAGGAAGTGCAGCAGATTTTCGGTGATGGACCCCTTCGGATGCCGGTGCGCCCAGTTTGCAAAGCGTTTGACCGAAAAGGTGTGCAGCACAGCCAGCGCGAAGAGCACGGTGGCCAGAATCTCGGTCGGCATGGCAGTCATTGTGGAACAGGAATGGCGCCAATGGGGCGCTGGTGCGAACGGTTCATCGCACCACCAGCACGCTGCACGGCGCGTGGCGCACTACATTTTCCACCACACTGCCGAGCATGAGGTGCTTCACAGCACTGACTCCATGCGTGGCGATGAAGATGACATCCGCCTTTAGATTCCGCGCCAGATCACAAATCACTTCCCCGGCTTGACCATCCTTCACGAGTGTCGAGATCACGAGTTCGTCAGGAAAGTGGGCTTTTGCCAGCGACTCCAATTGCTGCCGGGCTGCGGTCTGGATCTCATGGTGGTCCCCGCCGGTGTGAACGCGGAGGCCGTCAAAGGCCGGTTTTGTGACATGCACCAGCACTACCTCGGCCTGTGTCAGTTGCTGGACGCACCGTGCTTCGCGAAGCGCAGCGAGAGAGGCGTCCGAAAAGTCGGTCGAAACAAGAATCTTTCTCCAGTGCGTCGGGGTAGTCATGAGGGTGGTTTTGTTTCTTTCGGCAGGAATCTTTGCCAGGATGCGAACGAAAACAAGATGGAGTCTCTAGCGGCCGCACAATATGAGAGCGGGTGACGGTCAAGGCGTTGGTTGCGTCCCGGCAAAGTCGGGCAGGCGGTCGCGTTGTTGGAGGATCTCTTGCATGAGGTCGGTTTGGATGGCTTGGATTTCGAGGAGGCGCTGCCACTGGTGATTGCGGAGTTGGTCGAGCTGGGTCATGAGAAGACGCACTTCGAGTTCGGCTTTGAGGTTGACCTTGTAGTCCTGTTCGGCGCGCAAGCGGTCGCGTTTTTCCTGGCGATTCTGACTCATCATGATGAGCGGCGCTTGCAAGGCGGCGACGCAGGAGAGGACAAGATTCAGGAGGATGAAGGGGTAGGGATCAAAAGGGGAGTGGAAGAGGGCGATCGTGTTGGCCGCGATCCAGACAATCATGATGCCGATGAAGGCGATGACGAATTTCCAACTGCCGCCGAACGCGGCGATCTGGTCCGCCATGACGTCGCCAAACGTTTTTTGGTCGGCGAGTTCGGTGTTCAGGTTGGTGGCGACGAGTTCATTCTCTCGAAGGCTGGTGAGCACGTCTTTGTCGAGCTTGCTGATTTCGCCGCGTTCTTCGGCGAGCATTTGTTCGACGATTCGCGCGGTGTAGCGATGCAGGTCCGCGTGGCAGATCCAGCTCTGGCGTGTCCAGCCGGTGCAATCTTGACGGATCAACTGCGCAATCGGTTCCCGTACCAACTCGGCCGGGGTCAGGTCGTGATCGTCTTTGGGTTGCCCACAGACCGCACAGGCATGCTGACTTTGGTCAGCCTCGGTGGTGGGTGGGGCAGGGGTGTCGGGGTTGGACATGGCGGAATCATGAATCCTGCCGCAGATTTCGCAAAGCAATCCGAATCAGTCGAGCCTGGCCCGGCCCAAGCGCAGGGCGTTGGTGATGACGGAGACGGAACTCAGGCTCATGGCGGCGCCGGCGAACATGGGGCTGAGCAGGAGGCCAAAGAAGGGGTAAAGAATGCCGGCGGCTAGTGGGATGCCGAGCGAGTTGTAGAGAAAGGCGAAGATGAGGTTCTGGCGAATGTTGCGCAGTGTGGCGCGGCTCAGGTGGATGGCCTTGGCGATGGCGCGAAGATCGCCCTTCACCAAAGTAACACCCGCGCTCTGCATGGCGACATCAGTGCCGGTGCCCATGGCGATGCCGACATCCGCGGCGGCCAGGGCAGGGGCGTCGTTGATGCCATCGCCAGCCATGGCGACGATTTCGCCTTGGTCATGAAGGCGGCGGACTTCGGCAATCTTGTCTGCCGGGGTGACTTCAGCCTTGAAACTGTCGAGACCGAGCTTCGCCGCGACGGCCCGGGCGGTGCGGGTATGATCGCCCGTAAGCATGACGACTTTGACGCTCAAGTCATGGAGGCGTTGCAGGGCTTCGGCAGTGGTGGCCTTGATGGGATCTGCAACCGTGAGCAGTCCCGCGGCGCGGCCGTCGATCGCCATGTAGAGCGCGGTTTCACCAAGCTCCTGGCGGTGGGCCGCCTCGGCTTCCAATTCGGCAAAGTTGGTTACGCCCTTCTCACGCAGGAATGCGGTCTTGCCAATGAGAATCGTCCTGCCTTCGATACGGCCTGAAACGCCGCCGCCTGTGCTGGATTCGAATTCAGTCACAGGATGCAAGGGCAGTTTCGCTTCCGTCGCCGCTTTCACCACGGCGGAGGCGAGAGGGTGTTCGCTCGATTGTTCCAATGAAGCAGCGAGTTGGAGCAGCGTCTTGGCGGATTCCGCGCCCGCGGGGATGGCTTCACA
>JAXMIV010000684.1:0-2689 GCA_034377045.1 Prosthecobacter sp.
ATGGAGTCGAGTTTGAAGCGTTGGATCAGGCGAAGTTCTGCCTCTGGTGGCTGACGCAGCTTCGCCGCTGGGTAGTTGCAGTTGCGCTCACTGAAGATCATGTAATTCGGATCACGGAACTTGCGGCCGTCTCCCATGTCATACTTGCCCTGCAGACGCGGCAGAATGAGCTCCGGTGGGCAGTTGATGTAAGTAGCCGCGCTGACGATATTCGCCTGCTCGGGGCGGTTATCGAGATTGTCGAGCCACACGCTGGCTTCGTGCAGCGCCTTGAGTACCGCTTTGACCGACTTGGGATTCTTCGCCGCGAATTCCTCAGTGAAGGCGCAGACTTTTTCCGGATGATCCTTCCAGATGCCCTGGGTATTGATGGCGGTGAAGCCGATGTCATCAGATACGGTGCGCGCGTTCCAAGGCTCACCAACGCAGAAGCCGTCCATCTTGCCAACCTTCATGTTCGCCACCATCTGGGGAGGGGGAATCGTGATCAGCGAGATATCGGCGCCGGCGCCTCCGGCATCTCCCGGATGAATGCCGCCGGCGGCCAGCCAGTAGCGAATCCACATGGCATGGGTGCCTGGCGGAAAGGTCATCGCAAAGGTCATCGGCGAGCCTGCGGCCTTGGCGGCATCCACAAGGGGTTTCAGCGCCTTTGGATCTTCCTGCACTTTGCCCTTTAGGGAGTTCGCCAGCGAAATCGACTGACCATTGCGGTTCATCATCCATGGGATGATCATCGGCTTCTTCGGCGCGCCGCCCAGGCCCATCGTTGAGGCGATCGGCATGCCGGTGAGCATGTGCGTCCCGTGGATATCGCCGTTGCTCAGCGAATCGCGAATGGCCGCCCAGCTCGCGCCTTTGCTGACCGTGGAGTTGATGCCGTATTTCTTAAACAGGCCCTTCTCATGGGCGATGACAATCGGGGAGCAGTCCGTCAGCGCGATGATGCCAAACTTCAGATCGGCTGTTTCCGGAGAGTCGTCAGCATAGGCGCTGCCGACCCAGCCTCTGGGCAGTCCGGCGAGCAAGCTGCCGAGACCGACAGCGGTGGAGCGTTGCAGCAGGCTGCGACGTGTGAGGGTGGTGTTCTGGGGTGGGTTCATACTAGAATCGAGGTGATGATGCGTTTGCTGGTTTTGTTGGGTTTCTTGGCGGCGGCTTCGGGGGCAGGGAAGGGGAGGGCGCTGGCGGTCCAGCATTCATGCATCGCTTCAGTGGCCGCGGACCGCTGATCGGCACCGATGAGGCCATGCGTAATGAATTCACTCAGCAGCCAGCGGCCGCGCTCGCTGGTCGGCACATTGGCTTCGCGGCGGTGGAAAATATGGAAGGTCGAAGCATCCATCGACTTGCCGGTGCCGAGGTCAAAGGGGCCGACCAGCGAGACTTTTAGAATATCCTCACAACCGCTGAAGTAGCCGCTGTCATTGAGGATGCGCACGACTTCGGGCCGGTTCTCCTTGGCATCGCAGAACGCGCAGGCATCGGCCAGGGCGGCGGTGATGGCGGCGGCCTGATCGCGATGTTGCTGCGCAAACTTTTCCACCATCAGCAGCACCTTCTCCGGATGATTGGGGGCGAGGTCTTCGCTGGTCGCCACGATCCAGCCGCTGCCCTTGGCCACGGCGGCGGAGTTCCACGGTTCGCCCACGCAGTAGCCGTCGATGACTCCTGCGGCGAGATTCGCCGCCATCTGCGTGGGAGGCAGCGGCACAATGCGTACATCCTTGTCGGCAGCGATCCCGCCGGAGGCCAGCCAGCGCCGTAGCAGGAAGTTGTGGGTGGAATATCGCGACACCATGCCAAAGGTGAACCGGCGGCTCGTGCTGCTGCGGATCAGCTTGCGCAGGCTCGCGGCATCGCGCACGCCGCGGTTCCAAAGATCGCGGCTCAGCGTGATGGCGTTGCCGTGTAGATTGAAGACAAAGGGTGCCACCACCCGGCAGGGCGGAGTGCTCAATCCCAAACGCATGGCCAGCGCCAGTCCGGCAATCGCGTGCGCTGCGTCCACTTGGTTGTAGAGCAGCTTTTCCCGGATGGTGGCCCAGCCGACCTCACAACTGAGCTCGACCTTGACACCGTGTTTACGGAATAGCTCCCGCTCCTTAGCCACCAGCAGCGGTGCGCAATCAGCCAGCGGAATAAATCCGATCCGCACCGGCTGGGTAACGCCGCTAAGCGCAGGTTTGTAGAGGGGGCTTGCCTT
Organism: Prosthecobacter sp.; assembly: GCA_034377045.1. Taxonomy (GTDB): domain Bacteria; phylum Verrucomicrobiota; class Verrucomicrobiia; order Verrucomicrobiales; family Verrucomicrobiaceae; genus Prosthecobacter. The sequence continues at coordinate 2,207 of JAXMIV010000684.1, forward strand.
TGCCATTTCAAGGCTTCAACTCAGCAGCCGCGGTGCCAGCGTGCCAGATTCATGTAGAAACCATGCGCAATCCTTTTCACTTCATGTATGAATAGCATTCATGGATCCCGCGATCGACACACGCCAGCTCCGCGCCTTCATTTGCCTCGCCCGCAGTGGCAGCTTCACCCAGGCGGGGCGGGAATTGCATCTTACCCAGTCCGCCATCAGTCATGCGATCAAGGCACTGGAAACCGATCTCTCCGCCCAGCTCTTCCACCGCCAGGGGAAAAGCGTCCACCTGACTCATGCCGGACGTGAACTCTTGCCCCACGCGGAGACCATCCTGCAGGCCATGAGCCAGGCGCGCTCCTCACTCGGTGCGCTCGATCAGACACCCCGCGGCAAACTGACCATCGGCTGCACACCCGCGGCTTCGCAGTTCATTTTGCCCACCGTCTTTCGCGAGTTCAAAGAGAGCTTCCCTCTTTATGATATCCGTGT
>JAXMIV010000685.1:0-3412 GCA_034377045.1 Prosthecobacter sp.
GGCTGTGGCTGAGCCACTGGTGCAGGGCAGGGAAGACATCCTTGTCCTTGATCTGGCGGTAAGCGTTCGCGCCGAGGCAGACCTGCTCGATCAACAGGCGCCGGTCTTCCTCCGTAATCGGCGGAATCTCAAGTTCGGGCATCCATTTGGATAGGCAATTGACCCGCGTGATCCATTGCTCGACGCGGTCGTTCCAAAGATTCAGCGTCAGGCGGCCGGCGATGACTTCATCGGCGAGCAGAGCGGCTGCCGTACCTTCATCGGGTTCGCCGCGCTCACGGCTGCTGAGCACGAGGCTGCGAAAGCGCACTTCCTCCAGGTTCATGACGCGGCGGTTGACGCTGTCGTACTGCGCCCGTTTCCCGACGGTGAAATCCTCCGGAAACATCGTGCGCAGCCATTCCTCCTCAATGCGGGTGACGAGGTTGAGTTGCACGGTCAGCGCCTTGCCTTGAACCTCGGTGATTTCCGCGGCGACGAGGAGGCGCGGCGGCTTGATGTGAGCATCCTTGGTTAGGTGGCCGCTGTAACCGCCAGCCAGGCGATAGATGCGGCTGCCGCTGCTGGTCTCGACACCGAGATGATCGCTGAAAGCCGCAAGCAGGGTTTTGGCAAGCGCCTCGCCCGAAGCGACTTCATCATTGATAGGCAATTGCGCCCGCTGCGCCAGGCGCAGGAACTGCTCGTAACTACGACCAGCCTCCCGCGAGGCGAGGGCATGGATGCCGAGCGGCGCACAGGCCTGGGGATCGAAATTGAGAGCATCGGCACGGATGAAAGCGCGCAGCAGTGCCTGAAATTCGGTGATATCGCCGGGCTCCCAGAAGTCTTCGTTCTTGTGAGAGGATTGATTCTTGCCGACCAGCAGGATGTCCCGCCCTTGGGCAATCGCGGCGCAGAGGGCCGCCTCGCGCACGCAGCCGTTTTCCGCCGCGGCCAGCAGCATGCGCGCGAAACGCGGATGCGTGGGAAAACTGGCCATCTTATGCCCGATGGGCGTGATCCGGCCCGCTTCGAGCGCGCCCAGGTCGCGGAGCAGTCCCTCCGCTCGCTGCAGCGCCGTTTCCAGCGGGCGTTCGAACCAATCAATCGTTAGGCCGGCCTTGTCTGAAGCCACATGAAGGGCCAGCAGGGCTTCGCTCAACTCCAAACGATGAATCTCCGGAGCTTCGCTTTCGGCGCGGTGCATGTGTTCGCGTTCCGGCCAAAGACGAACGGCGATGCCGGGGCCGAGGCGGCCGGCGCGGCCCGCGCGCTGCTCGGCGGAGGCGCGGCTGATCTTTTGAATGGTGAGGGTGTTCAGGCCGCGGCGCGGATCATAGTTCGCGATCCTGGCGATGCCCCCATCCACCACGGCGCGGATGCCTTCGATGGTCAGGGACGTTTCCGCGACATTCGTGCTGACAATGATTTTGTTAGACCCGCCGGGTGCCACCGCCGCGTCTTGATCCTGCGGCGAAAGTTCGCCGTGCAGCGCCAGGATGCGCCGGCCCTTGGCAAAGCTGCGGCCGCTCAGGGCGGTCATGGTTTTGCGAATCTCATAGGCGCCTGGCATGAACACAAGGATATCGCCATCAAAACCAGGGGACTCGATGAGCGCCTCGCAAGCCCGCGCCGCCTGGTCCCACACCGGCTCCACCTCGGTAGTACGCAGGTTTTTGTTAGGCGACTGATACCGAATTTCGACGGGAAAGGTCCGGCCCTGGGATTCCAGGAGGCGCACCGGCCGCATGAACTCGTTCAAAGGGCCAGGCACCAGCGTGGCGGACATGACGATGATCTTCAGATCGGGCCGCCGTTTGCGTTGGAGAGCGATCGCCCAGGCCAGGCAAAGATCGCCGTCCAGATGTCGTTCGTGGAATTCGTCGATGATGATGCAGCCCACCTTGCTCAATTCCGGATCGTCCATGAGCTGGCGCAGCATCACCCCTTCCGTCACATAAGTCAGGCGCGTCTCCCGCGAGGTGACGTTGTCGAACCGCACCTGATATCCCACCTCACCGCCCAGCCGCGCATCCCGTTCTTTGGCCACCCGCTGCGCCAGCATGCGCGCCGCGATGCGGCGGGGCTGGAGCACAATGCAACGCTGCCCTTCCCTGAGCACGCCGGCATCCAGCACAAACTGCGGCACCTGCGTCGATTTACCCGAACCCGTGGGCGCCTTGATGAGCAGATTCGGAGTCGCGGTATCGCGCAGGCAACTGACGACAGCATCGCGGATCTCAAAGATGGGCAGTGGGGCGGGCATGAGGGAAAAGTTAGTGTTGCGAGGATGGAGACCTGCGCAAATGCCCGTATGACTATCCCATGTCCTTCCTGATTCGCTTCTCCTGCCTCTGCCTCACGGTTTGTGCCAGCTTCGCCGCTGAACTGTCTCTTGGTTCGCGACGGGAGCTCTTGGTGGACGATTACCTGATTGAGCGAATGGAACAGGTGGTTCTAAAGATGCACAAACCGGAGGCAAGAGACGTCGCCATTGTCTGCGACGCGCCTTGGGAAGGCAATACTTCGGGCTACTACACGATCTTCCAGGATGGTGACCTCTTCCGCATGTACTACCGGGGTGCGCATTTCGATGAGGTGACGAAGAAGGCCGGGCATGCGGAGACGACCTGCTACGCTGAGAGCAAAGACGGCATCACCTGGTCGAAACCGAAACTGGGAATCTACGAATTCAATGGATCGAAGGAGAACAACATTATCTGGATGGGCGGCGCGTCACACAACTTCGCCAGCTTTAAGGATGCGAATCCAAAGGCCGCGCCCGATGCGCGTTACAAGGGCCTGGGAAGCGCCGGTGGAGAACTTGGGGAACGCAAGAAGAAGCCCGGTCTGGAACCCTTCAAATCAGCGGATGGTGTGCACTGGGAATCCATCCAAAAGGAGCCCGTCATCACAGATGGGGCGTTCGATTCCCAGAACATCGCCTTCTTTGACACCGTGCGCGGTGAATACCGCGCCTACTGGCGTTACTTCACCGGTGGTTATACCGATGAGCGAGGCTGGAAGCCGACGGGTGTGCGCGCGATCCGAACGGCGACCTCGAAGGATTTCATCCATTGGGACAATCAGGCGGACCTCGCTTATGGCGATGCGCCTGTGGAGCAACTGTACACCAATGCCGTGATGCCCTATGAACGCGCGCCGCATCTATTCATCGGCTTTCCCACGCGCTTTCAACCGGCCCATCAGCAGGTGGAGCCCATCTTCATGTCCAGCCGGGATGGCGTGAACTTCAAACGCTGGCCCGACCCGCTGATTCCCATCACCGCGCCGAAAGATCGCGATGGCAATCGGAGCAACTACATGACCCGTGGCCTGCTGTTTCTGCCCGGCAATGACCGGGAAATGTCCGTGTATGCCACCGAAGCCTACTACAAAGGCCCGGGATCACGCGTGCGCCGCTTCGCTT
>JAXMIV010000686.1:0-4826 GCA_034377045.1 Prosthecobacter sp.
CCCCCCCCGACCCCTGGAAATCGAGCGTTCATGGTTCGTCAACCTCGTCTGCCTTTAGGCCCAGTCCGGCATAGACCATGGCCCCGTGGCTCTTGTGCTTGCTGAAGCCCGGCACGGCCCCCATACGATCGGCCCAGAGGCGCATGGAGGGTGCGTGCTGGCCGCGAGCCTTGAGCCACCCCAGATAGCTGTTGTAGAGCTGGCTGGCCTTCCCCTTGGCGTCAGCGTGGACGGTGCAGCACTCATCGATCCAGGTCTGCAGGTCGTCGTTTTCGACCATGTAGTCGTGTGACGCGCCGGCCACCGCCGCGGGTATCGCCAGGCCTTCGGCATGCCACTTGACGGCCCCGCGTATGGCCCACGCCAGCGCTGCGGCCGACTCAGCCCGCAGCTTGTCCATCATCTTGGTGTCGCGCTTCGCGCCCGAGAACTTGGCCAGGAAGGGCACCAGGACGAACCGCCGCGCGAGGGCCGCGTCACCGCCCGTCTGATCGGGATGCGCTGTGCGCGTGGCGGTCACATAGGCACCCTGCAAGGTTTCTGCATCCAGCACCGCACGTGGCGGCAGGCCGAGAAGATGGAAGTGGCTGATGGTGGCCATGACGGTCACCTCACGCGGCAAAGCTCTCGCCGCAGGAGCAGGTGACTACGGCGTTGGGGTTCTTCACCTTAAAGCCACCGCTTTGCAGATCGTCGCTGTAATCGAGTTCAGAGCCGGACACGAAGAGTGCGCTCTTTGGATCGATCAACACCCGCACTTCGCCAGAGACGACCATGATGTCACGATTCGCCGGACCATCGACGAGATCCATCTTGTATTGCAGTCCCGAGCAGCCGCCACCCACGACGGCCACCCGCAGGGCGCCGTGCTCAGCCCTGCCCTGCTTGCGCAAGAGGCCCAGGAGCTTGTTGGAGGCATTGGGAAGCACCTTGATGAGCTTCTCGTTGCCAATCTTATAGTTGGGGGCCGCAGCGGCAGTCATAAGCTACAATACACGAAAGTGCGGTCATGTCCCCTGGCGCCTTTGCCACTCATCGAAATCTTCGCGTGGGGCATGAAACACCGCGGCGCACCGCGGGCAGGTGATCGTCGCCTTGCCATCGCTAAAAACATAGTCCAGGTCATCTGGCGCCAGGCGGTTGAGCATGGGGTAGAGCCGGTCGGCCGTACAGCCGCAGTCGAAGACGTAACCGCGCGTTTCCAGCAATGTCAGGTGCTCGGCTTTGTCGAGATCTGGAATGTCGGCGTCGGTCAGGTTGCTCAGCCACTCCTCATCACAATCCGGTTCGGCGCCAATTTGCACAAAGTCCTCCTCCGGCAGGCGGAAGATACGGGTCAGGCGTTGCTCGCTCTGAGTATAAAAGGTCTCCACGGCGGTCAGCATATCTGTGCCGGTGAATTCGATCATGCTCTGCCGTGGCTGCATGTGCGGCCGCGTCGTCTGCGCGATGAAAAGCGACTTGAGGGTCTCCTTCACATCCTCTGTAAAAAGCCGCCCGACGATGCGTCCGGGCCGGCTGCTGCCCGTGACAAAGAGATTCACCGCCGGATCATGCAGGTGAATGGTCCAGGCGCAGCTTTCATCCTGCGGCCGCGAGCAAAGATGCAGCGCCACGCCTGCCAGCGCATCCTTGAGCATCATATCCAAGCGGTCATCATGCTTGATCCCATGCTGCATGAGATGCAGGTAATAATCCATGTACAGCGGGCTGAAACGCCCGCGCACCAGCAATGCGTTTCGCTTCCTGACGTAATAGGAACGCAATTCGACGACCGAAAGGTCAGGACTGAGCATCTGGCTCATGGAATAAAGGCAGGGAGCTCAAATTGAGAATTAGACACCCGTGTTCCAAACACTACGCTTCTCCTCTCAAGGCAGAGGCTTGATAAAAAGGTCTTTGTAGTAAACCACACTCTTGGGGTCGTGCCCCTGGATGGCCATGGTGCCCTCGCTCAGTTTCCGGCCAGGCATGTTTTTCAGAGCGGTGGCGGGATCCCAGCCTTCGGGCTCGGTCCAGTCGGCGGTCACGGCGCCATTGATGCTGATGGTGATGTGCTTGCCCTCAACCTTGATGCCGTAGTCAAACCATTCGCCGTCCGCGGCTGGGGCGGTATTTAGCACGTCCTTGACGGCGTAAAGCCCGCCGGTTTTCTTGATGTCCGTGTGCGTGCCATTGACCTGGCACTCATAGCCCTTTTCCGGCCAGCCTTTGTCCTGGTATTGGGTGTGGATGTACAGGCCGGAATTGGCCCCGGGCATGTGCTTCACCTTGCCCTTGAACTCGAAGTTCTTGAACTTGGCGTTGCCGTCGGGCCCCATGTAAAAGAGGTGCGCACGGCCGTTGGCCACCTTGATCACGCCGTCCTCGATAGTGAATGTACCCGGGGTTTCTTCGTTGGACTTCCAACCGGAGAAATCGGTGCCGTTAAACATGGAGATCCAGCCGTCCGGGCTGTCCGCGGCCACGGCTGCGACGGTGAATAGGCCCGCGAGGGCGGTGAGGAAAAGGTATTTCATAAGGGACCGCCGATTTACAATGGCCGCCCGCCCTTGTCCAGCGTGAGACAAGCTCACGAGGCCAAAGCCGGTTCTTCCTTGGCCTCGACAGCCCCTTCTGGCTCTGCATCGGCTTCAGCTTCGCCATCACCTTCCCCTTCGCCTTCCTCGAAACCTTCCATCTCGTGGTGATGGGAGATCTCGGCGTCCGCCTGGGCCTCCAGCCTCTCCTCCTCGGCCTTCGCCGGTTTGAGATCCTCTGTCGTCATCCTGACCCCGACCGGCTTGCTGACGCCGAATTCCTGCATCGTGACCCCGTAGATCACGTCGGCGCGGCCCATGGTGCGCTTGTTGTGGGTCACGATAATGAACTGGGAGTTGTCGATGAAATTGTCCAGCATCTTCAGGAAGCGGGAGATGTTCGATTCATCCAGCGGCGCATCCAACTCATCCAGCACGCAGAAGGGGCTGGGCTTGACCTGGTAGATGGAGAACAGCAGGGCCACCGCGGTCATGGAACGTTCGCCGCCCGACAGCAGCGAGATGGTCTGCAATTTCTTGCCCGGCGGCTTGGCGATGATTTCGATCCCTGATTCCAGCGGGTCGCTCTCATCCACCAGCATGAGGTCGGCCTTGGCGGTGGGACCGAAGAGTTCGCGGAAGTTGTTGTGGAAGAAATTCCGCACCAACTGGAAGGTCTCCGAGAACATCGTCTTCGTGGTCTCGTTGATCTTGGCGATCACCTGCAGGAGTTCATCCTTCGAGCGGACGAGGTCACTGTGCTGGGTGTCCAGGAAGTTGTGGCGCTCTTCGAGTTCCTCAAACTCCTGAATGGCTTCGAGGTTCACGGGACCGATGCTTTCCAGGCGCTGGCGCAGTTCACCGACCACGGAGGTGACGAAATCCCAATCGGGATGGCCTTCTTCACCCGGAATTTCAATCGCATCCAGATCGACCTCTTCGTCGTCCGCGTTGACGGTGGGCACGCTAACCGGTTCTTCCTCCCTTTCAGGCTCGGGCGCAGCTTCGACAGCAGATGGTTCCGCAGGCACCGTGCCGTTCTCTTCGACAGGCATCGCTGCCAGCGTGGCCTTGCGCTTTTCCGTGCGACTGCGGCTGCCTTTCTGTTCGGCGATGCTGAGCATGAGCGCGTGGTAGTCCGGCTCAAAGGCGGAGATGTGGAAGCTGTAGCGTTCCTGCACCTGATTGATCAGGTTCTCAATACGCAGGTCAACACGGGTGAGTTGAACTTCGATCCGGTTGCGCGAGTCGTTGAGGCCGCCGTGCTGCTGACGCAGAGCGACAAGCTGATTTTCGAGGATGTTGACGCGCTCAAACGAGGCGGCGCGCTCCTCCGTCTTGCCGGCGAGGTGCTCTTCGATGCCTTCGATCGCACCGCGTTGCGCCGCAATTTGTTCGGCAAGACGGGCATTTTCAGCACCGCTGGCCTCAATGCGGCTGCGCCAGGTGTTGATCTCCAGATCAAAGCGCTGGATCGCACCTTCAAGTTCATGCAGCCGCGTGGCCATCGGCCCCTTCTGGCGTTCGATCGCTTGCAGGGCGCTTTGCTCCAAAGCCAGGGCCGTGCGCAATTCGTTCAGGCGTTCGCTGGATTCCAACTCGCGGCGCAGAAAGGCTTCCATCTCGATTTCGAGTTCCCCTTCGCGCATCCTGACACTCTCAAGTTGCTCCTGGGCCACGGCCGCTGCTTCCCGCTGCTGCGCAATCTGCGCTTCCGCGGCGGCGATGCGGTCGCCAATCTGATTCTGATCCCATTCGATGCTTTCCAGCTTTGTGGTCGCCTGTTGCAAGGCACGCTGGACGACGGAGAGCTGGCCCTGAAGCTGGGAAAAGCCTTCGCGGGCGCGCGGGCTTTGCTCGCGCAGTGTCACTTCCTCACGCTGCATTTCATCAAGGTGCGCGCGCAGGGACTGAAGCGCCTCCTCTTTCTCAAGGAGCTGAAATTCAAAGCCTTCCAGCTCGGAACGCAAGGTGCGCACTTCCGCCTCGCGGCGCAGCATCGAGGCCTCTTCTTCTTTGGTGGCGCCGCCATAGATCACGCCGTCGATGGCGACAAACTCACCTTTGAGCGTGGCCAGGGCCAAATCCGGATGCAGCCGCTTCACCCGCAGGGCGGTGTGCAGATCATCCACGATCAGCACGTGACAGAGGAGCTGATCAACAATGCCCTGGGCGCCGGGTTTGGCCCGCACCTTGTCCACGGCCCAGCCCAGTCCGCCTTCCGGCATCAATTGGCGGTCCTGTGCGCAACGCAGCGTGGCGAAGTCATGCGGCAACAACGCGGCTTTGCCGAGCTGTTTGTTAGTC
>JAXMIV010000687.1:0-3069 GCA_034377045.1 Prosthecobacter sp.
CGGCAGGACAGAAGCCATAGGACTCAAAGACCAGCGCATCTTCATGCAACCTGAAGCCGTGTTCCAGATCCTTCGCCGAAGGCTTGAGGATCGCGAGCGCCACCTCGCGGCTCTTTTGAATCTTGTCATTCGCGGGCGACAAAGGCGAACCCGTATCCACGGCTCCCGCGTGAGGGATGAAGAGGTTCGGCAAAGCAAAAGCGCCGGATGCGGCGAGTGCGCCACCGCTGCGAGTCAGAAAATGACGGCGCGTGAGGGGGCTTTGATTTTCGCGGTGTGTTTTCATGGTGCCAGTGCTGGAGCTTCTCGATTCGAATTCGCCTCCGGGCAAGTGATTTCGGTTAGGCTCGCTTCATGGTGGATCACTACTGATTCCTGCCGCGCTCTGCGGCGCGAATTTTGAAAGCGGCCTGGCTGCGAAGCGGAAATGGCGGCGGTGAATCCGGTGGCAAGGATGAGAGCACGCCCTGAAGACGTTGACGGGCGGCGACCGCATCGGGTGGGGCAATGGTGGCGAGATCGTGTTGCTCGTCGGGGTCGGCATTCGCGTCGAATAAACGTCCATCGGAATAAAGCTTGAAGCGCTCGTCCCGCACCACGCGGGTCGTGTGAAACTGGTTGAAAATCCATTCGCGGGGCGGTTTCGCGCCCGGCCCGCCACGCAGGAACGCCGCACAGGAACGGCCGTCGAGCACAACGTTCTCGGGCAACGCAATGCCCGCAAGATCGCAGACCGTTGGATAGATGTCGCTAAAATCAGCCAGCTGCACGGTGCGTCCACCGGGGATAAGTTTTGGATTGTTTACGAGCAAGGCCACATCGCCACCCGCCTCGTTGAGCGAGTAGAGACCACCCTGGATGACGCGGCCATTGCGGCGTGCGGAGAAGCTTTTCTCGGTGCCGTTGTCACTCGCAACGATGACGATGGTGTTCTCGCGCAGCTTAAGTTCATCCAGCGTGCGCACCAGCTCGCCGACGAGTTGATCCGCGTAACGCACCATGTCGGAAAACATCTCATGATGCGGGCGATTTGGGTCGGGATTCAACGGTGTGTGAACCACGGGCTGCGTGAAAGTCTGCCCGTGGGCGAGCACCATCGGATAATAAAGCAGGAAGGACTTCTCGCGGTGCCGCCGGAGGAAATCGAGCGTAAACGCCTGCGTCACGTCTGGGCCGAATTTGCCCGGATGCACTTCGTGCTTGCCGTTGCGGAGGAGGACGGGATTCCAGTAACGGCTCTCAATGTTGTTGATGAACTCCACTGTCTCCGGCACCGACTCGCGCCGCACCGCATCGCGAAACCCGGCGAGCGCCGCCGCCGGGACGTGACTGGCATCAATGCTGCCGGGCCAGACAAAATGCTCCGTGAAGCCGTGGTGCGTGAGCGCATCAGGCTCGTCATAGAGATTGTTGACCTGCCATTTTCCGGCGATGCCGGTCGCGTAACCGGCATCGCGGAACAAACGTGGAAAGATGACTTCGCGTTTCGGATCAAGTCCGCCGCCGCTGTAGAGTGCCGCGTCATGGTGCAGAGTGAAGCCCGTGCGATATGGCTGCCGCCCCGTAAGCAGCAAGGTGCGACTCGGCCCGCAGATGGGAGTGGTGTAGCAGTGCTCGAAACGCACGCCCTCGTGCGCCAGACGATCGATGTTTGGCGTGCAGCGCTCCTCACTACCGTAGCAGCCGAACCACTCCTGCCCCACGTTGTCGAGGAGGATGAGAACGATGTTCGGCCGGGACTCTGCGGCTGGCGCGGAAGCGACTGCGAATGCTGCGAGGCCGGCAAGGAGCGGAAGCAGAATTCGGGATTTCATGGGTGGTTGCGGACAGTGGAAAAATTTCAGTTGCCTAGTGCCCAAGCGACACTGTTAACGAGAAAACGACGGAAGTCCGGGTTCTTGAAATCATCCCAATGACCGAGCGATGTGTAGAAGACGCGCGCCTGTTTTGCGCCATAGCGGTGCGTCCACGCGACGGGTTCCGCGGGCTGACCGGCAATGGTGCCAATGATCAAGGGCGTGGCGTCATTCGCCAGCGGTGTGTTTTTGTAGAGACCGCCGTGGCCGATGAGTTTATCCACCGGGACGCCGTTCAAGATCGGATGCGTTGCCGCGCCTGGCGCGAGTGTGGCAGTCACCTCGTCCTTGCCGTAATGGCCGGTGTAATGGCCGCCTAGCACCTCAGGATCGAACTCCTGCCATGCTGCGAGCTTCGGGTCGGTGAGCGTGTCCTTGGGCCGCAGCGCAAACGCATGGCTTGCAGTGCGGATGCCGACGAGCGGTTTTCCGGCTGCGAGATAGGCGCGCACAGCGTCGAGTTGCTCCTTCGGCGGCGTGCGGCGGCGGACGCTAAGAAACAATAAGTCAGCATCGCGCAGCGCTTCGACAAGGCCGGGGAAGTGGTTTTTATCCACCGCATCAGCGTGGATGATGGTGATGCGGTGTCCGAGAGGCTGGAGGTCTTTCTTGGCGAACTCCGGCAGCGTCTCCCAGGTATGGTATTCATCTTCTCCGATCATAAAAACAAGGTTCGCGGCCTGCGCGGAAAGAGTGAACGCAGCGAGGAGCAGTGCGGTGAGTAGAGTAAGGCGTTTAATCATGGGTTGCTTGGTTTGAGGTTCGTGGGCGGATGCTTATTTCAGTGTCTTGATGTAAAGGATCAGCGATTCGATCTGTGAGTCTGTCACCACACCGGCGTAGCTGGGCATGGCATACTCGCCGCGTTCAAAGCCGGAGACGGTTTTTGCCGTCGGCTGGAGAATGGATTCGCGGACATAGGATTCATTGGCGGTGGTGGTGCCTTTCTTCTTGTCCGTGGTGACGTAAGAGCGCTCGCTGCCGAAGAGATTTTTCCACTTCGGCCCGACATGGAAGTAATCCTGATCCTTCACCGAATGACAGGCGACACAACCGAGGACTTGCGACAATCGCCGACCTTCCTCGATGGTCACGGGACCGCTGGTCTGCGCGACAGCGGCACGCGGTGTAAGGTCGATGGCGATGTTGCCGAAGCCCTCGGCCTGTGGGTCAAACTTCGGCAATTCGTAAGGTGTGGTGTAGGCATTGTCTT
>JAXMIV010000688.1:0-6879 GCA_034377045.1 Prosthecobacter sp.
CTGACCGGCCGGCAATTGCGCGTGGCGCGGCGGGTTGCGCAAAAGAACAACCTGCCCGCCACCTCTGATTTTGACGCCGTGCGCCTGCTGCGCCGCGCCGGTGGCCACCGCCACCCTGCCCGCCTTCGTGATGACCGAAACCATCGCCAGCACCGCCGATGCGGTCACCGCCCACTTCATGGTCACACCGTTCCGAGCCGGCACTTATACCGGCTTGGCCAATGCCGCCAGCGGTGTCACCCCCAGCCAGAACAACCTGGGCCTCTTCAGCGGCACATTGACTGCCACGGGCAGCTTCAGCGGCAGGGTCAACTTTGCCGGCACGAGCACCCTCTTTACGGCCACGTTCGACGCCCACAGCGGCGATGCCGCGCGCACGATCGGCGCGTTCTCCTACGACCTGCACCTCGACCTCGACGACCCCGGCACCGACAAGATCACCGGCACCGTCGTCACCGCCGGTGGCGAATGCGATGTCGATGCCGACCGCTGCGTCTTCAGTGTCACCAACAAGACACCGGATGAATTCCTGAAGGCCGGTGACAACACCAAAAACGGCATTTACACCGTCGTCTTTCCGGCTCTCCCCTCCCAGGATGGCCTAACCAGCAATGATTATCCGCAAGGCGACGGCATCGGCACCCTCACCGTCACGCCGCTGGGCGTGGTCAGCCTCGCCGGCGCCCTCGCCGACGGCACGACGGTCACCGCCAGCGCCAAGATGTCCAAGATCTTTGCCTGGCCCATGGTCGTCATCATCAAGAGCACCACCACGATCACCGGCATGACCTTGGGCGGCATGGTGCAGTTTGACACCACACCGGCGGACAGTGACGTCGCGGCCGTAGACCTGCAGTGGTTCCGTCCAGCCAGAGCCGGGGCGCCCTCCTACCCGTCAGGTTGGCCCGCAGGCATCTCCACCTATCTCACCGGAGCCAAGTTCGCCACCCTCGCGAGCAGTTCGGAACTTCCCGGCCTTGACACACCGAACCCCGCCGGCAACGCCGTCCTTGAGTTCCAGGGCGGCCTGTTGACCAGCACCATCACCAAGTACCTTAACATCTCGTCCACCAACATCGTCACCAAAATCCCAACCACCGATACCAGTTACACACTGAGCCTCTCCGCCACCACCGGAGCCTTCAGCGGCACCTTCACGCCTAACTGGGCCTCACCCGCCCTCGTCAAGCCCACCTTCAAAGGCATCCTCATTCAAAAGGGCGACAACCAAGGCGGCTACGGCTTCTTCCTCAGCAACTCCACCGGCGGCACTGGCGCTGAAAGCGGCAACGTCACTCTCAGCGCGCCCTAAGTACCGCAGTTCGGCCCGAACTGCCTCATGGATTCTCCCCAGGAGCCGCGACATTCCCGTCGCGGCTTTTGGCGTTCCAGAAGCCCTGCCCCTTTCCCTTCGAAGCCTCGGCGAAGAACGGGCCGCTCCAAGATCCATGCCATCCTCGCTGTCGGGTGGGGTGCGATGTTGGCTAGGCCGCCACCCCTTTGTTTTCGAGTGCCAGAATGCGAATGATCGTCTCGTTGAGCCTGCTACTCTTTGGCAGACAACTCGCCGGTGATTTTTCCCCACCGCCCATGAACAAATGGACAGCCGAGCGGACGCGAGACAGCCAGCGCAGCTGCCCGGTGAGGACGAGGGCGGCGAGGACGAAGCAACTGCCGGGTGATCCAAGTCTGAAAACCGAAACCCTCACCATCCGTGTCATCTGTGAAATCCGCGGTTAAAAAATTCCCCATCCATGTGGACCATGTGGACGCAGGCTCTGCCTCCCAGCATCCGTGTCATCCGCGTGATCTGCGGTCGTCCAAGTCCCCACTCCCCCGCCATGGGGAGTCGCGATCTTGAACCCTTTCACGCTTCAACGCTTCAACGACTCAACGCCATCCCTCAATGCATCTCCACCGAACAGGACCCCAAACCGCCGCGGTAGTAGTTGAACTGCACGTTCTGATGATCGGCCAGGAGCGACATCGGCACGGATGAGTCCGCGAGGCGTTTGGAGATCATCAGGGCGGTCAGGCGCTGGCCCAGGGGGTTGTCATGCATGCCGGCGTGCCAGATGGAGACTTTCTCCGCCATCCAGGTCTCCTTTGGCCCGACCGTGATCGCCATCTTCGGCACCATGGTGATGTTGCCACCGCCGGAGGTCCGGGCGTTTTGGGCGAGGGTGATGGGATGCAGATCGACGATCCGCGTGCTCAGCTTGCGAAACTCGGCCGGCGGTGGCGGCTCGTTCTTCCACTTGCCGGTACGCTTCAGCGGATCATTGAAGGCCCAGTGCTTGATGTCCCCCTGCCCGCCCTGCATGACGATGCAGCGCACGCCGGACTGCCAGCTCTTGATGTATTCGGTGACCTCCGCCTTCGGAAAGTGCAGTTGGCTGTCCGGCATCACCAGTTTTTTCTGGATGCGATCGAAGCACAACTCCCGGTCCGCCTTCTCAAAAGACAGCGGGTGATCCATGGACACTTCCTTTTTCGTGTCTGGGTCGTACCACTCGTCCATGCCCCAGAAATGGCCGTCCTTGATGGAAATGCCGAGGTCATTGACCAGCCGGGCGACCAGCGGCAGTTGCTCTGTAGGGCCGATCGGCCCGCAGATGCCGGCGGGATTGTCCGGCGTGGCCTGTTTCCAGGCGTGGATGTATTCCAGTGCTTCCGCCAGGTAAAAATCCTCCAGGGTGTCGTACATGACCACCTTGAATCCGGGCCGGGAGAGCTGGCGCAGATCGCGTTCCGCCAGGCGGGCGGCATCGTTGATCAGGGAGTTGTCGAGGGTGGTGTAGTCCCACCAATCGGGGGCGATGTGGCTCAGCTTTCGTGACATGGTTGGATGCGATGTGAACAGTTAAGACGGGTGACTTTGACGAGATGTTTCCAGGGATGCGCCCGTTTGCCAAGCCTGCACCGATACAGGTTGGAAGATTTTTAATGCTCCCGTTGCAGTCCCGGCAACATGACCTCTAATTCATCCAGCGCCGTTTGACGCATGCTTTTTCCCTCGCCATGCCAAATAACATCACCTTTAATCATTCAGACACCTTTTTGACCTCATGAACGATTCCCCCTCCCCTACTCCCGGTTTCGGTACCGCCACAGGCAATGATCCCTACCAAAGCGCCAAGGCCAGCGCCGTCAAAGCTGCCGAGGATCTCCGGGCCGCCGCCGTGCAAAAGGCCAACGAACTGCGCGACGCCGCCACCGCCCGCGCCCAGCAATTCAAGGCTACCGCCGAGCAAAAAGCCGCCGAATTCAAGGAAAAGGCCGAAGAGTTTCGCCATTACGCCGACGACGCCGTGGGTGAGGCCCGCGAACGCTACGAAAACCTCGTCTCCGAGGCCGAGCGCCTGACCCGCCTCAAGCCACGTCAGGCTTTGCTGACGGCCTTTGGCGTAGGTCTTCTGATAGGACTGCTGGTCCGCAAATAGGTCGCCAAGCCCGCAGTCACCTCGCACTTGGCGCATTCTAAAAGTCCATGCCGGGCCAGATTCACCGATTGAAGTCACTGCTGCACGCCTTGGCGCTGTACGTGGAGGCACGCGGCAAACTCCTCCAAATTGAGGCCCAGGAGGCCGCGTCCAAGTCCGTCGGCGGCGTCGTCCTGGCCGCCATCATGGCTGCCTGCGTCTTCTGCGGCTGGCTGCTGGCGGCGCCGGCGCTGGTATGGCTCGTGGCGAAGAGCCAGGGCTGGCATTGGACCTACGTCGCGCTCGGCGCCGCCGGGGTGCACCTGGGACTGGCTTTCGTCTGTTTCCTGGTCCTCAAAGCCAAACTCCGGCGCTTCAAAGCTTTTGAGGAAACCTTTCAGCAATTCCAACGCGACCGCGAATGGCTCAGCAACAGCACAAACTCCGACTGACCCCCAAGCAACAGGCCATTCACGACCTGGAAGCTGCGCGCAATGCCCTGGGGGAGCACCTCTGCCAGGCGGCGGAAGAATTGAACCCACGGACCATGGTTCGGCGCTCCATGCAGGAGCACCGATGGATGTGGATGGCCGCCGCCGGAGTCGCCGGTTTGGGCCTGGTCCGGCTGCTGATGCCAGCCCGCCGCAAGTTTGAGCGTGACAACGCAGCCCCATCCGCTACAAAGAGCGGCCTTATCGCGCTAATTCTAACGGCCATGCTGGGCATGGCCCGGCGGGCAGCGCTCAACTTCGCAACTCAGCACGCCAAGAGCTACCTGCACCAATATCTCTCCCGGCACGAGGGTGAACGCCCAAGTGCGTAAAACCATCTCTCATGTCCGATCAAGCTGCCTCCCAAGATATCGTGCCGGTTCTCGGCTCAGTGGATGATTACCTGCGTTTCTGCATGCAGTATGATGCCTCTGACCTGCATCTCGCCACCGCCTCACAGCCCACCTGGAAACGTTACGGCACCCTTTCCCCCATCTGGCACAATTCGCTCGAATTGACCGCCGAAGACACCCACCGTCTGGCTTATTCCTTCCTCACTGAGGCGCAGATCCAGCAACTCGAAAGCCGCGGTGACGTGGACTTCGCCTACTCCCCGGATTTCGGCCGCTTTCGCGCCTCGGTCGTCCAGCAGCGCCTCGGCATCGACATCACCTTCCGCATCATCGCCACCAACATCCGCTCTGTCGAAGAACTCGGCCTGCCGGACACCGTGCGCACGCTCATTCGTTACCACAACGGTCTCGTCCTCGTCACCGGGCCCGTCGGTTGCGGCAAATCCACCACCCTGGCTTCCCTCGTCGACGAGATTAACAAGGAACGCCAGGACCACATCATCACCCTGGAAGACCCCATCGAGTACGTACTCGAACCCAAGGGCTGCCACATCAACCAGCGCGAAGTCGGCACCCATACCCAGTCCTTCGCCGCCGCCCTGCGTGGCGCCCTCCGTGAAGATCCCGACATCATCATGGTCGGTGAAATGCGCGACCTGGAAACCATCTCCCTGGCCATCACCGCGGCGGAAACCGGCCACTTGGTCCTCGGCACCCTGCACACTGGCAATGCCGCCCGCACCCTGGACCGCGTACTCGACGTCTTCCCGCCCGATCAACGCGACCAGATTCGCATCATGGTTTCCGAATCCCTGCGCGGCATCATCTCCCAGCAGTTGGTGCCCAAGATAGACGGCAACGGCCGCGTCATGGCCATGGAAGTCCTCGTCAACACCCCCGCCGTCGCCAGTTGCATTCGCGAAGGCAAAACCTACATGCTCAACGGTGTCATGCAGACCGGCAAGAACGTCGGCATGATTCCCATGGATGACTCCCTGCGCGGCTTGTATTCGCAGGGTCTCATCAGCCGCGAAGAATGCGAATCCCGCGCCGAGGACAAACAACTCATGCGCAGCTTCTTCAAGAGCTAAAGGCCGCGCCCCTTCCGCTCTCGGTTCTATCCTCCATCCTCCATTCTCCATCTTCGATTCCCCGCCCTAAGCCATGTCCATCATTGATAAATACTTCCAGCAACTGATCGAACTGGGCGGTTCCGACCTCCACCTCAGCCAGGGCCAGCCGCCGAAGATTCGCCTCCACGGCAGCATCAAACCCATTGATGACATCATCCTCACGGATTCATCCATGGAGACCATGATGAAGGAGATCGTCGAACCCCGCGGCTGGGAACGGTACAAGGAAAAGGGCGACCTCGACTTCGCCTACGAGATGGATGCGGAACATCGCTTCCGCTGCAACTACCTGAAGCAACAGCACGGCTACGGCGCCGTGTTTCGTATCATCCCGACCAAGATCGCCACCTTGGAGCAGCTCGGCATCCCCCCGGTGGTCAAGGAACTCGGCCATCTGCGCAGCGGTCTCGTGCTCGTCACCGGCCCCACCGGTTCCGGCAAGTCCACCACGCTCGCAGCCCTGCTCGACTACATCAACATCAACTTTCGCCGCCACATCATCACGATCGAGGAACCGATCGAATTCGTCCATCGCAACAAAAAGAGCATCATCACCCAGCGTGAGGTGCCCATCCAAACCCCCACCTTCGCCGACGGCCTCCGCGCCGCCCTCCGTGAAGATGCCGACATCGTACTCGTCGGCGAAATGCGCGACTTGGAAACCATCTCCCTCGCTCTCACCGCGGCGGAGACCGGCCTCCTCGTCTTCGGCACCCTGCACACCAACAACGCCCGCAAAACCGTCGACCGTATCATCGACGTCTTCCCCGCCGATCAGCAGAGCCAGGTCCGCACCATGCTCGCCGCCTCCCTCAAAGGCGTCGTCGCCCAGCTCCTCATGAAAAAGGCCGACGGCAAAGGCCGCGTCGCCGTCAATGAGATCATGATCTCCACGCCCGCCGTCGGCTCCATCATCCGTGAAGGCGCCACCCAGAAGCTTTATGACGTCATCATCGGCGGCAAAGCCCAGGGCATGCAGTTCATGGACGAGTCCATTTGGAACAAACTGCGCGACGGTTACGTCAGCCCCCTCGAGGCCTACATGAAGGCCATCGACAAAACCCGCTTCAAAGGCTTCCTCCCCCCCGAAGACGCCGACCTCGCCAACTCCGGCGGCGGCAGTGAGGTGAAGAAGTGACCCCTTCCTCCAAACGCAACGATTGACGGGAACGTCGCTCCAGGGCATCCTTTCCCATGAGCACGCTGGTTCAAATCGAGTCCGCGGTGGCCGGATTGCCACCGGAGGAGCAGTGGTCGCTTCTGTCTTGGTTGCAATCCCGTTTGAGCTCCAAACCCAGCCCGAACAATTCTGACGCAAGCGAGCGGCAGGCATGGCTATCGGAGTTGGCGGAGTTGCGCTCTCGCACTCATACCGGTGTGCAGGGCAGGCCGCTTCAAGAACTGCTGGATGAGCTGCGGGAGGACCGATTCTGAGTGGGATACTGGGACACATCCGCGTTGCTAAGGCGGCTGCCTTTCT
>JAXMIV010000689.1:0-5661 GCA_034377045.1 Prosthecobacter sp.
GGGGCGGCCGATGAAGGTGTTCAGCAATGGATCGCGGAAGATGCCGAGAGTGGAGTAGGCACTGACGCCACCGACATGGACATCCATGCCTTGGCGGCGCCATTTCTCGGCTTCGCGCTCCGCCAGGTCCTCGCTGAAGAAGCCGCGATATTCCAATTTGCCGATAAAGGGATAGCTCCAGGTCTTGCCTTCCACGCTGAATTCCGGCGCGGCATAAACGACCCAGACGACGTAAGGGCGTTTGAGGTCGGTGTAGCGTTCATACTGACCCTTGGACGGCAGGTGCAGCTCCTTTTTGGCAAAGGTCAGCATTTCCGCCACGACATCCAGGCGCTGGCTCAGCAGCAGTTTGGTGACGGGATCCGCCTTCACCTCAGCCACGGGCCGGGCCTTGTCGAAAACCTCGCTCTGACCCTGAATGGCCTGGCTGTAGAATTGCACGGTCGAGCACGACCCCAGCAGGACGAGAGGCAGGAGGCAGGCGGCGCGCAGGAACAGCATTTTGAAGATCATGTCCCACCTTCGACAACAAAGTCGGTGAAACCTCTCGAATCTCGTTCCATCCTGCCGAAATTCGTTTGTCCTGACCTGCCTATGTCCTTCATCCACGACGACTTTCTCCTGGGTACCTCCGCAGCCCGCCGCCTGTACAATGACTTCGCGAAGGGGGAGCCAATTCTGGATTATCACAATCATCTGCCGCCGAAAGACATCGCTCAGGATCGGCAGTTTGCGAACTTGTTTGAGATCTGGCTGGAAGGGGACCACTACAAATGGCGCGCCATGCGTGCCAACGGCACGCCGGAGGAACTGGTGACCGGGAAGGCGAGTCCGCGCGACAAGTTCATGGCCTGGGCGAAGACGGTGCCGCACACGTTGCGCAATCCGTTGTATCATTGGACCCACCTGGAACTGAAGCGCTACTTTGGCATTGATGAATTGCTGAATGAAAAGACCGCCGCGGCGATTTGGGAGCAGACGGAAGCGCAACTGGCGAAGCCGGAGATGAGCACGCGCAATATCCTGCGCAGCCAAAAGATCAAGGCGCTGTGCACGACCGATGATCCGGTCGATGACCTGGCCTGGCATCGCCAATGCGCGGCGGCCGGGTTTGAAGTGGGCGTGTATCCAACGTTTCGCCCGGACAAGGCGCTGGCCGTGCACCAGCCCGAGGCGTGGAATGCGTGGTGTGACAAACTGAGCGCCGCCAGCGGCATAGAGGTGCGCAGCTACGCGTCGCTGCTGGAGGCCTTGAAGCAGCGGCATGATTTTTTCCACAGCATAGGCGGCCGGCTTTCGGATCATGGGCTGAATTATTGCCATGGCAGTTTCGTTAGCGATGCGGAAGCGGAGCGTATCTTTGCCAAGGCGCGCGGCGGGAAGGCGGCGAGCGCGGAGGAGCAGGACCAGTTCGCCAGCAACATCATGCTTTTTGTTGGGCGACTGAATGCGGAGAAAGGCTGGACGATGCAACTGCACCTGGGATCGATCCGCAACAACAACGGCAGGCTGGCGCGGCAGGTGGGCGCGGATGTCGGCTGCGACAGCATTGGCGACTGGCCGCAGGCGGAGACGCTGAGCCGGTTTTTGGATCGCCTGGATTCGGGAAATCAACTGCCGAAAACGGTGCTATACAATGTGAATCCGAACGAAAACTACGTCTTCGGCGCCATGGCGGGAAATTTTGCCGATGGATCGATGCCGGGGAAAATGCAGTTCGGTTCGGCGTGGTGGTTTGTTGATCAGAAGGAGGGCATGGAATGGCAGATCAATGCGCTGAGCAATCTCGGTCTCCTGTCGCGCTTTATTGGGATGCTGACGGACAGCCGCAGTTTCATGAGTTTCCCGCGGCATGAGTATTTTCGCCGGACCTTGTGCAACTTGCTCGGGCGTGACATGGAGGCCGGGGAGGTGCCGACCGATTTCGACATGGTGGGCGGGATGGTACGCAATATTTGTTACGCCAATGCGAAGGCGTATCTGGGACTCAAAGTGGGGTAGGCATCGCCGGCCGACTTTGGAGTCAAGCCTTTAGGCGATCAGTCAAAGGGTGGCGACGCTGTAGACCAAAGAACAATGATCGGCTGAAGCGTTGCTTCGTCCTCGCCACCCTCGTCCTCACCCTGCGGGCAGCTTCGCTGGCTGTCTCGCTCCGCTCGGCTCACTCCAAAGGCGGCTGGCGTGGCGCTCATGCTTTCCTTCCTCACGATGAACCTCCCGGAGCGGCGAAGGGGATGAGGAGGGCAGATCTGGGCGGGTCTCTGGGATAGATGGAGGGGGAATCCGAATGCCGAATGGCGAATGACGAATTTTGAGTGGTGGGCGGGGAGGTTTCGCCGCCGTGGGCAGTGGGCGGTTGGCTGTGGGCGGTTTCTGAAGCGGGAGGCCGGGGCGAAGAATCAAGGTTCAAATCTTGAGATGATGGCCCATCCTTCGCCAGGGCGTCGGGGGTGGGTTCGTCTCGGCTCTGGAGAGCCAAGGTACGATCAGATGGTTCGTCCTTTGCCGAGGTTTGCCTCGTTCGCGCCTCTTGCTCCTCGCCCTGCTGGCAGCTTTCGCTGGCGGTTTGGGGGAATTCCGAATTCCGAATGTCGAATGACGAATTTGGATCGGCGGATTCGGTGGGCTGCGGGGATTCGTGAGCGGGAACTTGATCTTGATCTTGGGGAGAGGGGGTGCGGCGGGCTTTGGGTTCGGGTTTGTCCCAGCCGTTGGCGCGGGCGATGAACATGGCGGCGCGGATTCTGCTGGGGCAAACGAAGCCGTTGTCCACCCCGGCGATTTTCCAAAGCCAGTCGTGCATTTCGGCGCGGGTGGTCGGACGTGTGCTGGCTGGTGGCGGGGGCTCTGGCGGTGCGAAGTCGTCAAGCGAGTCGTCGGACCAGTACCGGTGCCGGGAACGCGGTTTTTCTACTTTCCTCAGGTGGGCGAGGCGGGCGAGGATTTGCGGGTCTTCGCTGAGGGCCTGGGCGCGGGCGTAGTGGCTTTCTTCGAGGTAACCTGCCTGATGGTAGGCGAGGGCGACGTTGCAGCCGGAGGCGAGGGCGCGGACGAAGAGTTCGTGGCGGGGATCGGGGAGGGGGAGCATTGGCGGTGTGGTCGGTAGGCGGTGGGCAGTGATCGGTGGGCTGATGCAGGGCGCTGGGCGGAAGGGGGCGGGGGGTGTTTGGTTTTTTGCCGCAGAGGGGCGGAGGAGCAGGGGACGCAGAGAGGGATGGCCGCGAAAGGGCGCAGGGAGCGCCGAATGAAGAACTTGCCGATGTGACCCGCGGATTGGAATCCGTGGGATAAATAAAACCCCTTCACAATGGGTTGCTGAAACTGACGAACGAAGGGGTGATTGGTCTAACGGAATAAGTGTAGCGCTGGAGGAATTGAAGTCAAGTTCAAATGAACAAAACTTTGGGAATTCGACAGAATATTTGCAGACAAAAAATGGGACGGGGAGGACAGAAGCAGGGAGCCCGGAGCGTGGAGCGGACGCTGGTGTTGCCTGTGGTACTGGCTGGGATCAATCGATGTGGAGTCGGGGGACTCTCAAGGACTGGGGCACCAACTCAACATTGGAATGTTGAGGTACGTTTGAGCTGGCTACGGCTCGCCTACAGCTCCTTAATCCGCATGTTCTTGATCCAGACGGGGTCGCCGTGATCGGTGAGCATGATGCGGCCTTTGCCGGGAGCGAAGCCAACTTTGCTTTTGAACTTGCTTGCGGCGATCATCGTTTTCCATTCTTCGATGGTGGTGTCCGCTTCGCTCACGAGGGCGCCATTGAGCCAATGCTGGATCTTGCCATCCTTGGCGATGACCTTGCTGCTGTTCCATTCACCGACGGGGTTGAGCTTCTTATTCGCGGCTGGCGCCTTGATGTCGTAAATGGAGGCGGTGGTGTGGCTGCCGCCTTTCAGGCCGTCGGGATGCTTCTCGTCATCGATCATCTGATATTCGATGCCGAGCCATTCCTTGCCGCCGATCTTGGTGACCCAGTATTTCACGCCGTTGTTGCCGCCGGAGGCGAGCTTCCAGTCCCACTCGAGTTCGAAGTTGGTGAATTCTTTGTCGGAGATGAGATTGCCGCCCTTGCCGCTGAGATGGAGAATGCCGTTCTCAACAACCCAGCCCGCGCCCGGCGGTTTGCCATCGGTTCCGATCCAACCTGCGAGGGATTTGCCGTCAAAGAGGGCGACCGGCTCGCCGGCGAAGGCAGCGACGGAGGCGAGGATAAGAAAGGCGGCGATGAGGTTGGCTTTCATGAGAGGTGGGCGGAGTGGAACGTCAGTCGTACGCGATGCTTTCAAAGACCGCGCCACCGAGCAGACGGTCGCCGTCATAGAGGGCGCAGATTTGACCAGGGGTGAGGGCGCGCTGAGGCTCTTCGTAGGTGAGCTCGGCCCGGTGCTCGCCCAGCGGACGGAAGCGGGCCAGGCCGGCAGGACAACGGTAACGCGGCTGGGCATTGAGGAGGCGATCTTGATCCAATGGTTCACCGGTGCTGGAAACACCACTGAGGGTGCAGCGGCTGGCCCAGAGCAGCGGTGTATCGGGGCGTTCGATGGCGATGACCAGTTCGTTTTTATCGGGGCGTTTGGCGACGACGACGTAGGCTTGTTTGTACAGATTGCTGGCGACGCGGAGGCCTTTGCGCTGGCCGAGGGTGTAAAGGTGCAGGCCCCGGTGCTCGCCCAGGACGCGGCCTTCGAGATCGACGATGGGGCCGGGCTGATCAGCGACGAAGGTTCGGAGAAAGTCCTCCATCTTGACCTCGCCGATGAAGCAGATGCCCTGGCTGTCCTTCTTCTCGGCGGTCTTGAGGCCGAATTCGCGCGCGAGGTCGCGGAGTTGCGGCTTGAGCAGGTGGCCGATAGGAAAGTGGGCGATGCGAACCTGCTCCGGGCGCATCATGGCGAGGAAGTAACTCTGGTCTTTGTTGGGGTCGGTGCCGCGGAGGATGGAGGGAGGTGACGGAGATGAGTGCTCAGTGCTCAGTGCGCAGTGCTCAGTTTTGAGTTCGCTCTCGGTGGCTCTTTTGGACTGAGAACTGAGCACTGAGAACTGAGCACTTAAGGCTGCTTCTCTCTCCCCCTTCCGCGCATAATGGCCGGTCGCGATGGCATCAAAGCCTTGATCCCGCGCCCATTCCCAGAGGACGCCGAATTTCATTTCGCGATTGCACATGACATCGGGATTCGGGGTGATGCCGCTTTGGTAACCTTCGAGGAGGTATTGGACGACGCGCTCGCGGTAGTCGCGCATCAAGTTGACGACGTGGAAGGGGATGCCGAGTTGATCGGCGACGGCGCGGGCGTCTTCGATGTCCTCCTGCCAGGGGCAGTGGCCGATGACGTTCTCCTCGTTGATCCAATTCTTCATGTAGGCCCCAACCACTTCATGCCCTTCCCGCACCAGCAGCGCCGCGGCGACACTGCTGTCCACTCCCCCTGACATGGCGGCCAAAATCTTCACGGATTCAGTTGGCGAATAACCGTTATCCGTTCAGCCACTTTTGGAAGGCTTCATCGAGGCGCTGGAACATTTCGCTGTCGCTGCGTTTGAGGTCGGTGAATTGGTTCCACTTGGAGGGGTCGTGAGCCTTGCCGGCGCCTTCGATTTCGGTGATGAATTCTTCGACGAGGCCGCGCTGGTCGGCGTGTGCTTCGCGGA
>JAXMIV010000690.1:0-5738 GCA_034377045.1 Prosthecobacter sp.
GGGGATCTTCTTCGCTTCGCAGTAGGCGATCATCTCGGTGCGCCCGGGGAACTCCTTGCGGAAGCGTTCATCCCGCCACGGCGCGATGATTTCGATCTGCGGCGCCAGCGCGGCGGCGGTCAGTTCAAACCGCACCTGGTCGTTGCCTTTGCCGGTCGCACCGTGCGCGATCGCCGTGGCGCCTTCGGCCTTGGCGATTTCCACCATCCGCTTGGCGATCAATGGCCGCGCGATACTGGTGCCCAGGAAATACTGGCCTTCATAAATCGCCCCGGCCTGGATCATCGGGTAGATGAAATCCTTGGCGAACTCCTCCTGGAGGTCGTCGATATAGATCTTCGAGGCGCCGGTCGTCTTGGCTTTTTTGTTCAGACCCTTCAATTCTTCTTCCTGGCCGATGTTGGCGCAGAAGGCGATCACCTCGGCATCATAGGTGTCTTTGATCCAGGAAAGCAGGACGGAGGTGTCGAGACCACCGGAATAGGCGAGGACGATCTTCTTTTTCATAAAGGCTTGTGCGGGGGGCGCGGAAAATAGGCAATTCCGGCGTTTTGTCGAATGGAGACACGAAAGCTTCCCATTGGCAGCGTCGTTCCCCGCCTCATGAAATGGTCCTTCCTGCTTCTTGCCTGCGCCTTGAGCCTCCACGCCGAAGCGCCGAAGCCCAACATCGTCTTTTTGCTCGCCGACGATCTAGGGCGCGCGGACTGCGGATTCATGGGGGGAAAGGACATCGCCACCCCGCATCTGGACAAGCTGGCAAAGACCGGCGCGATCCTCGATCAGTTCTACGTTCAGCCCGTCTGCAGCCCCACGCGGGCGGCGTTGCTCACCGGCCGGTACCCGATGCGCCTGGGACTTCAGGTGGGCGTGATCCGGCCCTGGGCCGACTACGGCCTGCCGCTGACGGAGCGGACGCTGCCGCAGGCGTTGCAGGAGGTGGGTTATCAAACCGCCATCGTCGGCAAGTGGCACCTCGGCACCGTGAGCCGCGATTACCTGCCCACACGGCGTGGATTCGCCTCCCAGTATGGCCACTACAACGGCATGATTGATTACTTCACCCACATGCGCGATCAAGGGTTTGACTGGCATCGCAATGACCGGGAAAATCACGACGAGGGTTACTCCACCCACCTGATCGCCGCCGAGGCCGTGCGGGTGATCCGGGAGCGGGACCAGGCGCAGCCGCTCTTTCTCTACGTGCCGTTCAACGCCGTGCACAGTCCCTGGCAGGTGCCGGAGGAGTACAAAAAACCTTATGCTCTCCTTGAGGGCAACCGCCGTACGTATGCCGGCATGCTGGCCTGCATGGACGAAGCGGTTGGCAAGATCCATGCAGCCATTGAGGAAGCCGGTCTTTTGCCGAATACCCTCATCATCTTCTCCAGCGACAACGGCGGGCCCAGCCCCGGCAAGATCACCGACAATGGCCTCTTGCGCGCCGGCAAGGGCACGCTCTACGAAGGGGGCACGCGGGTGGCGGCGTTCGTCAGTTGGCAGGATCATATCAAGCCCGCAAGCGTAGTGTCGGCACCCCTGCACGTCGTGGATTGGTACCCGACTCTGCTGAAATTGGCGGGCGCAACCCTGAAGCAAAAGGAACCGCTCGATGGCCGCGATGCCTGGCCGGCGATCACGGAAGGGGCGCCCTCGCCCCATGAAGCCATTCTTTACAACGCCACGCCTGGCAATGGCGCCATCCGGGTAGGAGACTGGAAACTGGTGCTGAATGGCGGCCATGTCGAAGCTGATGGGCCGGGAGAAGGTGGTTCCAAGCCCCGAAAAAAGAAAGCAGCCGACAACCAAAAGTCCGTCGAGCTCTTCAACCTGGCCCAGGACCCCAATGAGAAAGTGAATCTGACGTCCAGCCAGCCGGAGAAGGTGGCGGAATTGAGGGCAAAACTGGCGGAACTTGCCGCCCAGGCGCTGCCACCGAAGGGGGGTCCTCAGCCAGCAGGGTTTAAAACGCCGCGGGTCTGGGGAGAACCCTGATAGAGGCATCAGGTGCCGGGCTCAGGGGGTGACGACAAATTTCTGCGTTTCCTTGCGACCGGATCGGGGAAGTCGTGCTATTCTCGGCGAGCAACCCTGCGCGCTCGTCATGAAAATTTCCACACGTTTTGGGCGGATTTTCGCCCTGTGTTTGGCGGCCTCATTGCCGCTCTTCGTTTCTCAAGCGGCCCCCGCGAAAGCCAAAGGAGGTCGCACCGCTGATAAGGCCGCTGTTAAGCCTGACCCTGTTCTTGAGGCCAGCCTAACCATCCAACCGCCGGAGCTCTCACCCGCAGCCACGATCGAGGTCGTCTTTCCGACTCCGATGATTGCGAAAGAACGCATCGGCACCAAGGAAACCGAATCGCCACTGGTGGCCACGCCGCCATTGGCGGGAACATTTGAATGGGTCAGCACGCGCAGCGGCCAGTATCGGCTCAGCGAGGTGCCCAAGTTCAATGCCAGCTATGACTTCAAACTGCGCGCCGGCCTGCGTGATGCGGCGGGCAAGGCTTTGTCCGGCGAGACGCTTGCGTCCGTGGACAGTGCGCAGTTCCGAATGATCGACCAGTATCCGAAATGGTTCAATGACGACGATGCGCGCCGCCTCGTACACTTTCTCTTTGAGTTCAATGACAACGTGGCGCCGGAGAACGCAGCGGCCGCCATTACCTTCGTGTCGGAGCAACCGCCCCTGACCATTCGGGCCAAAGTCCGTCACGCCACCGGCAACGATTTTGAAAAGAACCACGCGGAACCGCAGCAGACCTGGGCGGAGGAGATCGGCAAGATCAAACCCAGCCTAACCAAAGAGGCGGTGCGAATGAGCGCCCTGATTGTGGAGCCTGAGTCACCGCTGCCCGTGGCGACCAAATGGCGCCTCCGCATTGCGGATACCCTCACCAACACCTCCGGTCATGATCGCATTGCGGAAGGCACTGAGATTCAATTGGGCGATGTGAAGCCCTTCGTCGTCGACCACATCACCGCGCACACGCCATTCGATCAGCCTTACTTCCTGAAGATCGATTTTAACAAATCGCTGGTTCCTGATCGCGACACCGAGTGGACAAAGAGCGAGCTGGAGGCGATCGCCCAAAAGGTCATGGCCGCCGTCCACATTGATCCCGCGCCGGCCGATGCGAAGCCCGAGGTTTCCGGCAGCATCCTGTCGGTGCAGGGAAGCTTCAGCCTGCAAGCACCCTATCGCGTTGTGGTTGATCCAACCATCGCTTCGGGAGATGGACTGCCACTCAGCGCCGTGGCTGATGTCGCCACCACCTTCATTCCAAATCCGCCCTATGTGGCCGCGCCGACTTTCATGCGGGGGCAGCTCGCCAAAGGCAGTGGCGAATTTGAATTTACCGCGGCTAATGTGCGCGAAGTTCGTGTGCGCGTGAAGCGGCTCAACGGCAGCGAACTGCTCCAGGCTGCGAACAAATATGAAGGCTACCGCAGCACCTTCTATGCCGACGAAAAGAAACGCAAGGGCTACCAGCCCACGCCCTTCGATGACTACGCGGGCACGCCTATTTTTGACCGTACCTTCCCCATCGCCAAGCCGCTCGACAAAAGTGAGCTGATCAAACTGAACTGGCACGAGATTTTGGCCGGTGCACCCGCTGCGCCGCTCTTCATTGAAATGGAAGGCCGCGCTGCCGAAGGGCTTTCACAGAAGGGCATCGTCACGCAGACGCTGGTACAGTTTACCGACCTGGGCTTGATGCAGAAGAGCAACGGCAAGGAGACAATGGTCTTTGTCACCTCGCTGCAAACCGGCAAATCGGTGCCGGCGGCACGCCTAACCATGGTTGATGACGAGCAGAAGTTGATCGGCTTTGCCGATACGGACGCCAGCGGCATAGCCTTGCTGCGTGGCGACGATCCCGCCCTGGTGCTGGTGGAGAAGGACGGCGATTGCGCGGTGATTCGGTGCAGCGATGCGCATATGGGCAATGTCGTGCCTTATGACATTCCGCAGGCCTGGGAATCGGTGTGGAAACCGCAGCGCAGGACCTTCGTCTTTTCCGATCGCTCGCTCTATCGGCCGGGCGATACGGCCCATCTCAAAGCGCATACTCGATTGCTGACTGGTGATGACTTGCAATTGGACGCCGCGCCGGCAACGGCCCGCGTCATCTTGCGCGATGCGCGCTATCGTGTGGTTCTCGAAAAGCAAATCACCTTCACCGCCAATGGTTCCTGGACGGATGACATCAAACTGCCCGAAGGGCCGCTGGGTTGGTACAACTTGAATTTGCAGTTTGGCAACAAGGACGACGACAACAGCAGCGATGGCGGTGAATTCAGCTTCCGTGTTGACGATTACAAACCCAACACCTTCGAGGTGAAACTCGATCCGGCGAAAGTGGAGATTTTGACCGACCGCATGAAGATGCCCCTGAGCGCGAATTACTACATGGGCAAATCGCTGTCGCAGGCCAAGGTTAGTTGGCATGCCAATTCGACGCGGCAGTTTGATCCTCCTCAGGGCTTCGAAGACTATCACTTCGGCGAAGCGCCGCGCTGGGCTCATTATGGCAAGGATCGCGATGCCGACGGCAATTACGATGACCGCGATGCCGAAGTTGACGACGAATGGTGGGTCAGCGGCAGTGTCACGATCAACGATGATGGGACGGCCATCCTTGAGATGCCTCTGCCGCCGCCGGATCGCGCCTCACTGCCGCAACAGGTCAAGGTTGCCGCGGACGTGACCGACATCAACCAGCAGACCGTGAGCGCCGCCACCGAGTTCGAAGTCCCAGGCGCCGCCTTCCTGCTTGGCCTGCGCGGCCCGCAGTTCTTTGGAACGGCCGGAGCGAACATGCAGTTTGAAGTCACCGCCATCGACGCCAAAGGCAATCCCGGTCCGGCCAACGTCAATGTCGAGATCAAGATCGAACGCCAGGAGTATCACACGCTGAAGATCGCCACCGCCGGTGGTGGCTCGACCACGAAGGATCAGGTCATTTTGCGCGAGGAATTAAAACAAACGGTGGAACTCAAGCCGGCCTCCGCCAAGTCGCCGCCGTCAGCCGCGCTCACTTTCAAGCCCGCGCGTGGCGGCAGTTACTTTTTGACCGCTGAGGCCACGGACGGTCACGGCAAGAAGGTACTGTCACGCCTGCCGCTTTACGTCATCGGCGGCGGTGAATTCCCCTGGGCGATGGAGGACGGCGCGCGGATCAATCTCCAACCTGAGAAGAAGATCCTGAAACCCGGCGAAGAGGCCGTGATCGTGGTGAAGACTCCCATCGCCGGCAATGCCCTCGTTACCGTCGAACGTAATCACATTCATCGCCACTTCATCACCCCGATCTCTCCGGAAAATCCCGTGATTCGCATTCCTGTGCAGGATGCGGAGGCGCCGAATGTGTTCATCTCCGTGATCATCGTGCGCGGTTCTGACGCGAGCCCGAAGGCACACAAGATGCCTGAGTATAAAGCAGGTTATTGCCAAATCGAGGTCGATTCCAAACTCAAGGAACTCACCGTCGCCGTCGCGCCGGAACGCGAAGAAGTCAGGCCCGGCGACACCCTGAACGTCACGGCCACCGTCACCGATTTCCAGTCGAAGCCAGTCTCTGGCGCTGAGGTCACGCTGTATGCCGTGGATGAAGGGGTGCTCAGCCTCATGCAACACAAGACGCCCGATCCATCCGCCTATTTCCATGCGCCGCAACCTTTGGGAATCGACAACTTCACCTCGTTCGATGATCTGTTGCCGGAAGAGTTCGCTG
>JAXMIV010000691.1:0-8605 GCA_034377045.1 Prosthecobacter sp.
CCGTGGCGGTGGACGTTCTTTCTCAGCCAGGCCAGCAGCGGCGCGTAGTCCGCCTTGGCCAGCGCGCTGCCAATCTTGCGGTCTTTGCGCGCCGTGGCGTAGAGTTGCGCCGCGTTCAGGTTGCCCAGGGTGTAGGTGGCGAAGTAGCCGAGCCCGCCCATGCTCCAGTGAATGTCCTGCAGGCAGCCCTGCGCGTCATTGGGGGGCGTCATGCCAAAGAGTTTGTGGAATTCCTCATTCCACGCCGCGGGCACGTCCTTCACCGCCAGTTCACCGCGCACCATCCGCCGCTCCAGGCCAAAGCGCAGCACGATGTGCAGATCGTACGTCGCCTCATCCGCCTCCACGCGGATAAAGGAATACTCCGCGCGGTTCACCGCTGCCAGGAATTGATCCAGGTCCAGCTTGCGCAGGTTCGGAAAGATCTCGGCGGCACGTGGCAGCCACCGGTTCCAAAACGGCCGCGACCGCCCCACGTGATTTTCCCACAAACGACTCTGCGATTCATGGATGCCGAGTGAGCAGGCCCTTCCCGAAGGCAGACCGAAGTCTTCTTCACGCAGGCCCAGTTCATACAGGCCGTGCCCGGACTCATGCAGCACGCCAAACAGAGACGAGGTAAAGTCGCTCTCGTCATAGCGCGTCGTCAGCCGCACATCCCGCGGACCCAGAGTCGTGCAAAAGGGATGCGCCGTCGTGTCGATGCGCCCTGCGTCGAAATCAAAGCCGATGCTCGCCGCGATCTCCGCGTTGAGCAGTTTCTGTTTCTCAATCGGGTACTTGCCGCGCAGCAGATTCGGCTTCGTCCTGGCGCTGCGTTCCACCGCGCCGCGCGCGATCTTCGTCAGTTCCGGTTGCAGCTTGGCAAACAGCGCCGCCACCTCCTGCGTGCGCGTGCCGCGTTCGTAGGTTTCCAGCAGCGCGTCATACGGCTCGTCCTCGTAGCCCCACAGGTCCGCCTTCCGCCGCGCGATATCCAGCAGCTTCTCCAGGTGGGGGGCGAAGAGCTTAAAATCTGACTTTTGCCGCGCCTCCGCCCAGGCATGCTTCCCGTGGGAAGCCGTCTCGCTTTCCTCGATCACCAGTTTCCCGGGGATGCGCTCCGCGCGCTCGAAATCACGCTGCAGTTCGTGGATGTTAGCGGCGGCGCGGGCGTCAGGCGCCTTGCCCGTCGCGGCCTTTTCCAAGGATTTGCGCATGAATTTGCCCGTGGCCAGGGCATGGGCTTTGCCGCTGAGCCAGGACATTTGATTGGCCCGGAAGGCCAGCGCCTTCGGCGGCATGTAGGTTTCCTGGTCCCAGGAAAGAGCGGACTCCGTGGAAGTGAGCAGCGCGATCTCGCGCACGGTTTCGCACAGTTGGGCGTAGGCGGACATGCCGCCGACTGTCCATCGCCTCGTCCTGGCTGCAAGCGCGTAAAGGATAAGGGCTTTTTCAGCCCGCCGGCCGTGAAACTCGTTTTCCGGCTCCAAAAGGCCGCCGATTTGTCTTTCCCGTCAGTTTTTCCTCGTCCCTGCGCCCGCTTGCCTTAAAACTTCCTGTGGATGCTTGACTTCGGGTCCAGCTCTTGCTTCAAAGGATGTTCTGCTTATTCACCATGCCCGCTTATCTCAGAGTGCACGACAAAGGGTTGGAGTACCCCCTGGAGGACTTCAACCTTCTCGGCCGGAGCGCGGACGCCACCATCCGGCTCACGGACGCCGGTGTCTCCCGCCAACACGCCACCGTCCGCCGGGATGGCAATCTCTTCTGGCTGGCGGACCTCGGCAGCGCCAACGGCAGCTTCGTCAATGACGTCGCCGTCGTCACCGCCCGCGCCCTCCGCCACGGCGACCGCATCCAGCTCGGCACCTGCCTTTTCACCTTCGAGTCCGATGACGAAGCCAATTACAACACCGGCAGCGGCACCCAGATGCTGCACACCATCGCCCTCCCGGTGCGCACCGTGAAGGCCACCCTCCTGGTCGGCGATCTGCGCAATTTCACCAGCATTTCCGCCCAGCTCACCGCCGAACAGGTCGCCGCCATGCTCCGCGAATGGTATGCCGACTGCGAACGCATCCTCAAATCCCGCGGCGCCATCATCGACAAATTCATTGGCGACGGCGTTTTCGCCTATTGGGCTGGTGACGGACTGGACGTGCGTGCTCAAGCCACCGAAGCCGCCCGGCTGCTGTGCGGACCGGAAGCCAGCGAATCGCCCACGCGCAAGATGATGCGCGACGAAATGAAACTGGAAGTCCACTGCCATGTCGGCATCAACGTCGGCGATGTCGCGCTCGGCGCCATGGGCCGCGGCGTCAACACCGCCGTGGGAGAGGCCGTCAACGTCGCCTTCCGCATCGAGAGCCTCACCCGCAAGCTGCAAGTGCCCGTTCTCGCCAGCGCCTCCTTCATCGAAGGCTGGCCTGAAGCTCTTCAGCATTTCAAGAACGTCGGCATCCATCCCGTCAAAGGCCAGCCTGAACCGGTGGAAGTTTATGCCCTGGTCGAAAGCAATCCGGTGATGGAGTAAATTGGGAAACTGGCGTGACCCCCGCCGCCATGATTCCCTCGCTCGATCAACGCCTGGCGCACCGCGCGGTGCCGGGGCTGCCCTTTGTCATGCATCAGAGTTGGGAGCAGTTGCTGTTTCTCCACTGGCATTTCGACCCTGCGGATATTCAGCGAACCCTTCCGCCCGGTCTGTACGTGGATGTTTTTGAAGGCCGCGCCTGGGTCGCCATCGTGCCCTTCTTCATGCGTGGCATCCGCCCCCGCTACAGCCCGACTATGCCCGGCTTGAGCGACTTCCTCGAAGCCAACGTCCGCACCTATGTCCACGATGAGCACGGCAGATCCGGCGTGTGGTTTTACTCGCTTGATTGCAATCAGGCGCTCGCCGTCTGGACCGCGCGTACCTTTTTCAGCCTTCCGTACCAGCGCGCCCGGATGTTTGCCAGCCGCACCGCGGGCGGCATCATCCACTACCATACCCAAAGGCGTGGCGATCTGGATGCCAGTCAGTTCAGCTACCGCCTGCATGAGAAAACCCACCTCGCGGAACCGGGCAGCCTCGAGTTCTTCCTGGCGGAACGCTACCTCCTGTTTGCGCACACACCTCGCGGTCTCCGCATTGGCCAGGTCAATCATGTGCCCTATCCGTTGGCAGAGGCGCAGGTGGATCAATGGGATTCCCACCTGCTCACTCTCGCCGGCCTGCCCAAACCCAACCGCCCACCCGATCACGTCATCGGCTCCCCCGGCGTCCAGGTGCGGGTCTATCCGCTGGTACGATAGAGCGCCTGATGAAAGCAGAGGTCGGGGGCTGGCCCGAGTTGAAGTGAGCCGAAGGTTGATTTTAATTAGGAAAGCAGGAAAGCAGGAAACTGATTCCGATCCCTTCCTGTCTTCCTGCATTCCTCATTAAACCCGTCTTCGGCAGTTCTCCAAAATATCCTTCACTTCAACGAACTCAAATACGCCAGCAAGTCCGCCGCTTCCTGCGCGGTCAGCGATTGCAGCAGGCCTTCGGGCATCAGGGACATGGGCAGTGGCTTTTGCGATTTGATGTTGCTCTTCACCAACGGCTGCGTTTGCCCCGTCGCCAGTTTCAGGGCCTGACCGCCGCCAGCCTGATTCACCATGAAGCCCATTTGGGTCTGTCCGTCTTTGGTTTCCACCACATAAGGCAGGTACTCGGGCACGATGACCTTGGAAGGCAGCAGCAGGCTTTCCAGCAATTGCTCCCGGGTCAGCCGCGTGCCTGCCTTCGACAGATCAGGACCAAAATCACGTCCCGTGCCATTGACGAAATGGCAGGCCAGGCAGGTGGCGCACTTGCCGCTGATGGAGACCAACGCGGCGCCGCGCGCCGCATCTCCGCTCAATGCTAAAAGCTTGGTTGCATCAATGGTTGGGCCAAGCGTCACCGTGCGTTTCTCCGGCGGCACGAAACGCTCGAAGAGTGCCCGGATATTGGCATGGGGTGATGCCAGCGCTGTCTGCACGGCAGCATCCCGCTCTGGCTTCGCCACCTGCCCCGCATCGAGCGCATGTACCAGCCGCATCGCGCTCGGCACATCGGCGGCATCGGCCTTCGTCGCGCCCGCTGCTTCTGGGCTTCCCGGCAACCCGGCGATCCATTGCCACAGGAGCCGCCATCCCTCCACATCCACCTCACGCGCACCAATCATCGGCATGTGGCCGCTGCCCTGGATCGCCAGACGATACGGCAGCACGCTCTGCCACGGGGCGCCCGGAGCGATGACCTTTGCATCCGCAATGCCAAAGTCTCCGCGCGTCGGTTTCTCATTCATCAGCGCCGTTTCCGCCAGTGCCAGCTCCGCATTCACCATCAACGGCACGCTGCCGCCGCCATGCCGCCGATGGCAGTGCGCGCAGTTGGCGTGCAACCACGAACGGGCGCGGTCCTCCAACGGCGCATGGGCATCGTGGCTGGAGACCAGACGCGCTTGCGATGTCGCAAAGAAATCTTTGTCGGCCATGGGAGATTCCTGCTGCTTCAGTTGCTGCGGTTGAAAGCTGAGCGCAAAGCCGCTCCACGCATTGTGGCAGCGCACGCATTCCGCCCGGCCGTGAAAACGCCAGGGTTGAGCTGGGCCGCCTTCTTCACCATTGGCGCCCACCAGGTCGGCATCGGTGCCCTTCTCGTTCCACCGGTAGCTGTAGCCGTTCCACGTCTCGCCATCAAAATGCAGCATCTGGGTCTCGATCTTTCGTCCCGTCTTGCCGGGCCAGGATAGAGTCTTCGCCATCACCGCATCCGTCGGCCACGTCACCACACTGTTCGCGATGCTGCCGTCCTTCCGCCGGTTGATCTTCGTGGTGATCGTTGTCTCTCCCGGCAAACCAATGAAACGCCGCGACTCCGCGCTGTCCTGCCACATCGGTTCGGCGATTTGAAACTCCTCAACGCCCGGCGCTGGTGACTGCGCCGCCACGTCGGCGAACAGCCCCGTCTCACTGAGCTTGCGCGGAAACGCGGAAGGCTTGCCCACGCTCGGGTTGCGGCTCAGGCGGTAAATCCCTCCCGGCACACCCCAATGCAGGTAATAGATCTCGCCCGCTTCATCGAGCCCAAAAGTGGCGATGCGATGCGGCGTGTCGGCGATCTCTTCATGCCGCGTGATCTTGCTGCCATCGTGCCACAGCGCCCAGATCTTGCCCGTTTCGTAGTCGCCGTAGATGTAGGCGCCGCGCAGTTCCGGCAAACGCTTGCCGTGATAAACGTACCCGCCGGTGATCGAGGCCGCCTCCGTGTGCGGGTGCGCCACCACCGGCGGCGTGATCGGCGCCAGCGGGCTCAGCGTCTCCGGCTTGATCGGCTGCACGGACTCCATCGCGCTCCAGCCGGAGTTGCCGCCGCGCTTCACCAGGTGGATCATTTCCCACAGTTCCCAGCCCACATCCCCGCACCATAGGCGGCCATTCGCGGGATCAAAGCTGATCCGCCACGGATTGCGAAACCCAAAGGCCCAGATTTCCGGCCTAACATGAGGTTTGCCAACAAACGGATTGTCTGGTGGCACCGCATAAGCCCGTCCGGCCTCCTGGCGATCCACATCGATACGCAGAATGCAGGAAAGCAGGTCGCTGTTGTCCTGCCCGGTATTCAACTCATCCGGCGGCGACGGCGCTTTGGCATCCCCCGTGCTGAAGTAAAGAAACCCGTCCGGCCCAAATTGCAGTTGCGAACCATTGTGCCCGCCGGCGAGCCACGTCAGCAGCACCTCCTCACTCTGCGGGTCGATCTTCGGAGGCTCCGTGTCCGTGAGCCGAAAGCGCGACAGCTTCGAGCCATCCGCCACCCCCTGCGCATACGTGTAGCACACAAAGACCTGCCGATTCTCCCGCCACCGCGGATGAAAGGCGATCGAGTAGGCACTGTCGTGCTCCGGGTGCAGCGCCTTGAGGTCCAGCACCAGCTCCGGCGGCCCCGCGTCCTCCTGAATGGGGAAGGACCACACCTTGCCCTCGCGCGTGACCATGTAAAAGCGCCCACCCGCCGCCACCAGTTCCAGCCCGTTCTCCACCTTGATTTGCGAATACACCGGTTCCGCCACAAACGGCTTCGGCGGCTCCGGCGATCCCTGAACACGGGATGTCGTCCAGGGCGTCCGCGCCTCGGCTTGCAGAAAAGCCGCCCCCATCAGTAGTAACAGCGTGAGTCTCAGAGTCATCAAGTCGGCGATCATGAGCAAACTGCCGCCGAAGCGCAACCACGAACGGCGCTGCCGGCTCACTTGGCGGTCCGGCCCAGGGCTCAGCCGAATTCACCGCGCCATTGCCAGAACGAAATCCTGTGGCAGCTTTCAAGATGATTCTGACCCTGAACATTCCGGAGGATCTTTCCGCGGAGATCACCGCGAAGCTTGGGCATCCCGGACGCGCTGCGCTGGAGGCTCTCGCCGCTGAGGCCTATGCAAAGGATGTTCTCTCCGTCGAGCAAGTGCGACGGCTCTTGGAGCTTGGCTCCCGCGGAGAAGCTCAGGTCGTGCTTTCTCAGCATGGAGTGTGGCCGGGCCTGACTGCTGACGACGTTCTTAACGACGCCGAGACTGCGGCCGCCTTCAGCACTGCCAGCATGTGATCATCATCTCAGACACCTCTCCATTATCCGCCCTGGCGGAGATCGGTGAGCTCGAAATCCTTCCGGCTCTCTACGGTAAGATCGTCATTCCGGAAACGGTACGTCGTGAGTGCAGCCATCCCCATGCACCGCCAGCGTTGGCTGTGTGGCTTGCCAAAACGGGGTCGAAGGTGGTCATCGTACCCGACCCGGTGCCGTTGACGACTGAAGCGAGCGATCTCGATCCTGGTGAGGCTGCCGCCATCTCCCTGGCATGGCTTCATCGCGAAGACTCTCTGCTCATCGTGGACGACAAGGACGGGCGGAAACTCTGCAAGGCGCTGGGCCTTGCAATGACCGGCACCGCCGGTCTGCTGCTGGCCGCCGCCCGCCGAGGGTTGGTCAATTTCGAGGACGTCATCCAGCGATTGCAGGCCACTTCATTCAGACTGCATCCCTCAGTGCTTGATGACCTGCGCCAGAAGCTCTGAGGCCAAAGAGCCGCGCCCCATGCACCCCACCGAAATAATGATTGCGCGGCTGTGCATGGGTTCGTAAAAACCCGGCGTTTGACTCCACCCCTTGATCGGTCCCACTGTGACCCCCAAGGCCCGCCCATGACTACCAGCACCCCCGACTCGCCCGCCATCGTTCCGCCGCAAAAGGCGCGTTACATCATGATCGGCGGCTTCCTCGGCGCGGGCAAGACCACCACCGTCGGCAGGCTCGCGGCGCACCTCACGAAGCAGGGCCTCAAAGTCGGCCTCATCACCAATGATCAAGCCGGCGGTCTCGTGGATACCAAGCTGCTGCGCGGCCAGGGTTACGCCACCGAGGAGATCGCCGGCGGTTGCTTCTGCTGCCGCTTCAACACCCTCATGGAGGCCGCCACCAAACTCAACGACACCGCCAAGCCCGATGTCTTCATTGCCGAGCCCGTCGGCAGTTGCACCGACCTCGTCGCCACCGTCACCTATCCCCTCCGCCGCATGTATGGCGACTCCTTCACCATCGCGCCTCTGAGTGTCCTGGTCGATCCCGTGCGTGCCCGCCGCGTCTTCGGTCTCGATGCCGGCGGCACCTTCTCCACCAAGGTTGCCTACATCTTCAAAAAGCAGCTCGAAGAAGCCGACATCCTCGTCATCAGCAAAAGCGACATCATCACCGAACCGCAGCGTGCCGAACTCCAGGACGTCCTCACCCGCGAATTTCCCAACGCCCGCATCCTCACCGCCTCCCCGCGTCAGGAAACCGGCCTCGAAGATTGGTTTGGCAGCCTCATGTCCGGCGAACAAACCCGCCGCGACCCCATGGCCCTCGACTACGAA
This sequence comes from Prosthecobacter sp., assembly GCA_034377045.1. Classification (GTDB taxonomy): domain Bacteria; phylum Verrucomicrobiota; class Verrucomicrobiia; order Verrucomicrobiales; family Verrucomicrobiaceae; genus Prosthecobacter. Next base: position 7,900 of record JAXMIV010000691.1, read on the forward strand.
GTCTATGCCGACGGCGAGGCCCTCCTCGGCTGGCTCAATGCCACCGTCAGCCTAACCGCAAGTGATGAGTTCGACGCCAACACCTTCCTCAAAAACTTCGCCGCCAATGTCCAGTCCCGCCTGCAAGGCGAAGGTGCCGAGATCGCCCACTTCAAGATGACCTTCAGTCCCGATGACGGCATCGCTGGTGAAATCGCCTCCATCAACCTCGTCCGCAGCGACTACATCGCCGAACTCGGCATGGAACTCGACGAACCCACCGAAGGCGGCCAGTTGATCATCAATCTCCGCGCCGAATCCGATCCCGCCAACCTCATGGCCGCCGTCCGCGCCGGCCTCGCCGAAGTCGCCGCCGCATTCCCGACCCTCCGCGCCACCGTCGACCACGAAGAACACTTCCGCCCCGGTAAACCCACCCCCACCCACCGCGACGGCCCAGTCGTCATGGAAACCAAAGGCGGCTGCCCTCCCGGAGGCAATGGCTGTTAGTTCGTACCTCAACATTCCGACCCGGCAGAGCCGGAACCAAGACTTTGCAGGCCTGCGAAGTTATAGGTATGAAAAGCCGCTGCAACCTCGCCACAGTTGGATCTGGCGTGCAGGGCGGAAACGCGCTCAGCGCCCTGCTAGGCAGATTAAAGGCCGTCTGGTGTTCTTTGACCGATTGCTGGTCTTCGGCACCATGCGCAAGCTGCACAATCCGAGC
>JAXMIV010000692.1:0-4014 GCA_034377045.1 Prosthecobacter sp.
GGAGTGATTTGTTGCAACCTACGCGACAAGGGTTACAAACCCCTTGCTTCTTTATGCTTTCCGCCCTTTGTGAAAAACTCGAAGATGACTTCCGCAAGCTGCGCGGCCTGGGCAAAATCAGTGAGTCCAACATCACCGACGCCATGCGGGATATCCGGCTGGCTTTGCTGGAGGCGGATGTCGACTTCAAGGTCACCAAGGACCTGGTCGAGGCGGTCAAGCAGCGCGCCCTGGGCGAAGAGGTGCTGCGTACCGTGACGCCAGGGCAGCAGATCGTCAAAATCTTCCATGATGAGCTGGTGCAGTTGCTGGGCGGCGGCGCCTCGGAATTGGACCTCAGTTCGCCGGCGCGCATCCTGATGGTGGGTTTGAATGGCGCCGGTAAAACGACGACTTCGGCGAAGCTGGCTTACTGGTTGAAAAAGCAGGGCAAGCGGCCGCTGCTGGTGGCTCTGGATCTGTATCGGCCGGCGGCGATCAAGCAGTTGCAGGTATTGGGAGAGCAGATCGGGGTGCTGGTCTATGCGCCGCCCCCTGGTGAAACGGACGTGGTGAAGGCCACGAAGGCCGCGATGGCGTGGCTGGAGCAGCAGGGCGGTGGCGTGGCGATTTTTGATACGGCGGGCCGGCAGGAGGTGGATGATGCGCTGCTGGCGGAACTGAAACAGGTACGCGCGATCGTGCAGCCGCGAGAGACCCTTTTGGTGGCGGATGCGGCGACTGGCCAGCAGGCAGTGGCCGTGGCGGCGAAGTTCAATGAGACGGTGGCGCTTTCCGGACTGGTGCTGACGAAGCTGGACGGTGATGCGCGCGGCGGTGCGCTGCTGTCGATGCGGCAGGTGACCGGATCGCCGGTGAAGTTCGTGGGCGTGGGTGAGAAGGTGGACGCGATCGAGGTCTTCCATCCGGATCGCATGGCGCAGCGGATCCTGGGCATGGGTGACGTCGTCGGCTTGGTGGAGAAGGCTTCCCAGGAAATCGACGAGAAGGAGGCGATGAAGATGATGAATCGCCTGGAGCAGAACAAATTCGATTTCAATGACTTCCTGGCGCAGTTGCAGTTCATGAAGAAGCTGGGGCCGCTGGAGGGCCTGCTGGGCATGATTCCGGGCATGAACAAATTGAAGGGAATGCCGGGCGTGGATGATAAGCGCATGAAGCATGTCGAGGCGATCATTTTGTCCATGACACCCAAAGAGCGGACGCGGCCAGAGCTGATCAATGGCAGCCGGCGCAAACGCATCTCCAAAGGCAGCGGCTGCCCGGTGGTGGAGATCAATCAGATGCTCAAGCAATTCGAGATGATGCGCAAGATGATGAAGAACAAGGGGGCGATGGCGCAGATGGCCGGCGGCCTGTTTGGCGGTGGTGGCGGCATGCCGCAAATGCCGCAGGGCATGATGCCCGGCGGCGGCAAGATGCCGAAAATTCGCAGGGGGGGATTTCGGTTAGGGGGCTAGAGCGAAGGAAGGGGCCAAGTGGCGCCGATAGTTCGAATAGGATGTGAAATCACATGTTCTCGTCATCTGAAGATCCCGCTGAACCGCGTCTCTCTCACCTTGCCTTATGCCGGCTTGCCTTAGCGGCGGCGGCAGGGATATGGATGGGTCGGCGCATTGGTTCGACTGGCTTGGTGATTTTGGCGGGCGCCGTCCTGGCGGCGTTGCCGCGGCGGCGTGACGCTGGACCGGAAAGTGCCGACGTTCCGGCGGACGACGATGCGCTTTGGCCGAAAGCGCCGGCTGTGCCGCCTTTTGTGCCACACACCCGGGCGTGGGATGATCTGCGGGCGGCCCTGGCGCCGGTGGTGCATCCACCCGAGCCGGAAACGGACGATTTGCCATCCGTCGGATCTTCGATGCTGGAGGCCACGAACCCTTTCATCATGGATGACGAACCGTCGGAAGAGCCGCCCTTAGCGCCGCTGCCTCCACCGCCGCCGTTCATACCGCGGACGCTCTTGGATTAGGGCGCGCGGATTGCCGCGTCTTCACGGGGAGATGGTGCGTAACACATCAAGCGTCGGCTTGGATGACGCCATGATCACGGTGGAAGCCATGGTTGTCACGCCTGGAGATCGGCTGGCGGCGGGAGAAAGCGGCGGTCTTTGCCTATGAATCCACCGCGTTTCCTATGCTCACGGGCACGCTGGTCATGATCGCTGGCTGTCGGCCACGGCTAGCCGCCGCTGGAGGCAGTCACCCATGCCGCCATCCACCGTTGCCGCCCGATCATGCTTACCGCGCTCGCCGCCATCTTCGGCATGATCCCCATCGCCCATCAGGTCTTCTGGGGACCGATGGCCTACGCCATCATCGGCGGATTGACAGCGGGCACCGTCCTGACGCTGACCCTCCTGCCTGCCGTTCTTCGCCTTTTGCTTGCCAGAGAAGCCGCCGCGACCGCTCAGCAGCAGCACCCACGAGCCGATGAGGAACTGGGTGGGATGGCACTCAAGACACTTGAGTTGAATGAAACCGTCGCATGTTGAAAATGAACGCAGCCCCCTCACTCCCCGACGTCGTGACGACGAGTATCGCCGCAGATCGTTGGATGCGTTTTGGGTGGCTCCCGACGTCGGCGGAGCCAGCAACGGCTACGTCGGCGCTAGCGTGCCCGTTTTCTCCGGTGTTCGTGATCTTTGATAGCTTCTGTGAAGTATCCCCGGCGAAATCACTGTCACCTCTCCCCTCCAAAACGTCAGGGAACTGTGGCAGCATGATCGGTGAGATGAGCGGACGTATCAAAAACTCTGACATCATTCCTCAGCGGGAGCGAACTCAGGCGTTCCTTCAACGCTGACCGGACTTCGCTTCTTCGGCGGCAGCCTATCCGATTCCTTCATTCAGCGCTTTGGCTACTGCGCTGCTGCAAGTGCTGACTTCGAGCTTCTCGTAGATGCGACGGACATAGGTGTCCACGGTGTGAATGCTGAGGCTAAGCTTGTCGGCGATTTCCTTTCGGATGAGGCCGGCGACCATGAGCTTGAGGACTTCCGTTTCGCGTTCGCTCAAGGAGTAGTTCACCTTTTTCGGCGCGAACTGGCTGAACATGGTGAGCACGCGACGGGCAACACGGGGGTTCATGGGGGAACCGCCGGCGAGTGCATCGCGCACGGCGCGCACGACGTCCGCCGCAGACGAGGTTTTGAGGAGATAGCCGCACGCTCCGGCACAGATGGCGCGGAAGATTTTCTCGTCGTCGTTGAAGACCGTGAGGACGAGCACGAGTGTCGTGGGGCTGGCGGCACGGGCAGCGCGGATGCCATCGAGTCCGCTCATCCCTGGCAGGCCCACGTCGAGCAAAAGCACGTCGGGAGCAGAACCTTGAGGAAGCTCGGCGAGCATGGCTTCACACGATTCAAAGGCACGCGGGCAGTGCAGGTCGGTCTCGGCATTGAAGACGCTCGTGATCGTCCGGCGGAATGGGGCGTGGTCCTCGACAATCCAGATACTTTTCATGTGATGGGGGCTTCGAGGTGGATGCGCGTGCCGTGACCGGGAGAGCTGTGAATAGTGAAGTGCCCCCCCAGCACGGTTGCCCGATGGCGCAAGTTGGCCAGGCCGTTGCCATCGTTGGCAGCTTCGGGGTCGAAGCCACAGCCGTCGTCCTCAATGGTGAGTCGGAAGCTGTTAGCGTCCCAGCCAGTCTGGATGCGCATGCTTTTGGTGTCGGCGTGCCGCGCGATATTGTGCAGACTTTCGCGCACGAACAATATGATGTGCCGGTGGAAACTGAGTGAAGCAGGACGGCTCGCGTCGTCTGCGGTGTTGAGGATTTCGCGCTGCACCTCGGGAAGAAGCGTTTCGGCGCTCTGCTGGATCGCTTCAATGAGACGCGCGAGGGGTGGAGCGCCGCTTTCGCGCATCAGCCAGACGATGGTGTGCATGGATTCGGCGGCCTCTGCGGAGAGGCGGTGGATTTCCTGCAAAGGCGCATCGTCGCGCGGTGCTGTGGGATGCCGCAGGGCCAGTTCGCTCATCATCCGTATACTGCCAAGGTGACTGCCGAGAT
>JAXMIV010000693.1:0-3655 GCA_034377045.1 Prosthecobacter sp.
ACCCGTAAACCCTTCGGTTAGGCGGTAGTAGGTTGCGCTGGCGGTGTTGCTGTTGTAATACACGGTAACGTCGAGCGTGGCGTTCCGGGCCTGCAGCAAATTTGACGACGCTATGGTAACAGGACCGGAGTAACTGATCCAGGCGCCGCCGTTGATGCGGTATTGAAGTACACTGCTGCTGCCGCTAGGCGCACCATTTCCGCTGACGGTGATCAGGCTTGGAAAGGCCGCATAGGCAAAGGTGCCGCCACTGGGACTGATGAGCGGTGTCGGCAATTTTGTGGGCGCCGGCGTCGTGCTGCCGCCCCCCCCGCTGCCGCCGCCTCCCCCGCCGCCACCCCCGCTCCCGCCACCACTGTCCGGAGGCGTCGGCGGCACTGGCACCGTTTCGGTGGGATCGAAGGGATGGTTGACGCCCGGACCTGTCGAAGCGCCAGGCGTGGCGTATGTAAAGGCGGGGCTGCTGGCGGAAGCCCAGACCCAGCCGCGCGAACTCGTATTAAACTTCACGTTAGGCGCGGCGCGCGTATCCGTGCCGAAGTCAGTGGTGGACAACGTGTCATCCAGATAAAACTCAGAAACGGCCGTACCGGTGCCCGTAGTCATCTCGAAGTGCATGGTACGGGTGTTCCATTTTGCCCGCTCCAGACCTTCAGTGCTAGGCGTGGTGGTCGTCCGCGCTCGCAGGCGCACATCGGCGAGTTTGCCGGAGGTGGCGCCGGTGTGCCGCTGCCATTCGGTTTGCGGCCGGCCCTTCTTAAGGCGATCAAGAACCGTCTGCGGACTCGTCAGCCCAGCCAGATTGCCGCCGTCAGCCACGTAGGCGCTCACCAGTTGATTCAAAGTGGCGACATCAGCCCCAAGTTTGATGTTCCTGATCGTGGCTGGCTGGCTGCCCACCGAAACGACGATGACCGTGATGAGCACCCCCATAAGGGCGATCAGCACCACCAACTCGATGATGGTGAACCCCCCGGGCTGCCGATGAGCAGACGGAGGATTGAGTTGAGGGCACAGTTTCACGGCACGTTAAATTATGGTTAATAATTAAAGGTATCGAAATTATCCTCGCAAGCCAAATTAATCACAATTTCAATAAACACCATTATTGCATTTTTGTCTATCTATTGTAAATAAAGATACAAATCAGGGTGCCCCGGCATCCTTCCCCCAATCAGATGCCCCCAAAGAGCCCTCCCCAGAAGCCCAGATATTTTAGCTACGTAAGAAATTTTGAGGGGATGGACATAAATAGTGGTTGAGTTAATTTGTCATTCTTATTATAGTTTCCATAATTCATGCTTTCCATGCGTCGTCTTTCAGCTCTTCTGCCAGCCGCCCTCCTCTGTGCGAGCCTGCCCTGCCCCCGCGCAACGGCGCAGATGCTGAGCGCTACGTTCGACGCCACCACCGCCGCCTCGTATGAGCAAGAGGCAGGCAGACTGCGCCGGGCCGAGCCCCAGCAGTACGACTTTTCCAAGGCGATGCTCGGTGACGTGCTGCGCTTCCTGGCCACCGACGCCGGCATCTCTTTCTTCTCCCTGCCCGATGACAGCCCGGACGGCTCGCGCCTAATCACCTTCTCCATCAAGGCCAGCCCCTTCCAGGTGCTCGAGACCCTGTGCAAGGCCAACGGCCTCGCTATTATTCCTGACAACAGCATCTGGTACATCCGCCCGGCCGACGACAAGGAGCTCATTGGCAAATCCTACCTCATCAAGCACAACTCCCTCGAACGCGTCGAGCGCGCCGGCAGTGGCACCATGGGTAGCTCCCCAGCCTCAGGCGGGAGCGGCGGCTCGGGTGTCGACATCCAGGGCAACCAGGAAACCTTCTCTGTGCGCCGCAGTGAGCTCATCAATGCCATCCGTTCTCTTCTCGGTCTGCCTCCTGAGGAAACCGAAATGGGTCAGCAGGCCACCCAGGGCACCACCGGCGCCGCCGCTGGCGCCGTGGCCGGACAGAGCGAAGACATCGCCAAGGCGATGAACTCGAATGAACTGAGTTCCTTCCGCAAACCCAAGGTCATTTGGCAATCCGACTCCAACACCCTGTACATCGTTGCCACGCGCTTGCAGCACCTCTGGGTCGAAGGTTACCTCGAAGCCGCCGACAAACCTCAGCCGATGATCGCCCTGGAAGCCAAGTTCATCGAAACCGCCCGCGACCCCTCTCGCGAACTCGGCATCGACTGGACCGGCACTCTCGAAACCGGCAACTTCCGCCAGGTGGACCAGGTGACCGAGGAAACCGACGCCACCACCGGCCAGAAAACCGTCACCGTCGACTTCAATAACGTCGCCACCAATGGCGGCTACCGCGCCGACCTGGCAAATCTCTTCACCACCGCCAACCTCGGCGCCGCCGGTGGCGCCCTCGGCTGGCCCGCTCTCGGCATCCTCAGCGGCCAGGACCTCAACGTCAAACTCCGCGCCCTGCTGCGTGATGAAGAGACGAAGATGAGCTCTTACCCGCGCATGGTCACCCTGAACAACCGCGAAGTCTCCTTCCGCAGCGTCGTCAATCAGCCCGTGCTCGATGCCACCGCCTCCGCCTCACTCGGCACCGGCTCCACCACCACCCAGTCCGTCACGTACCTGCCCATCGGCACCATCTTGAACATTCTGCCCCGGCGCATGGATGGCGACAAGATCCTCCTGAACATGTCCATCACCGTCTCCAGCATCGTCGGCAACGCGGTGATCGGCGGCAATCCCTATCCGGTCGCCTCCACCCGCAACTACTCCGCTCCCGTGGAAATGGAGTCCGGTTACACCGTCGCCGTCGGTGGTCTCGATGAAGCCAAGGAACGCGAAGGCAAGGCCGGCGTGCCTTTCCTGCACAGCATCCCCGGTTTGGGCAAGCTCTTCAAATACGACAGCAAGAGCAAGAACCACAAAAACCTGATGCTCTTCATCACCCCGAACATCATCGATCCCCGCAATGGCGGCCTTCCGGACCAGCCACAATCGGTGGTCCCACAAAAACCCGGGAATCTGCCCAAGATCCCCAGGGTCGATCCCAACTCCGGCGCCCTCATCGGCGGCCCCGCTGCCCTTCCCAATGCCGTCTCCTTCCTTGAGCGCGAGACCGACATCCTCTACCACATCATCAACGAAGGCCGCATCACTCCTGAGGAACCGAAAAAGGTCAAAGAACTCAAGATCGCCGTCGAGCAACTGCACGCCCAATGCGACATCATGAAGCAGCAGTACCCCGGTGACCTCGCCCTCATCGAAGCTCATCAGCAGCAACTCCAGGATCTCATCATCCGGAACCACAACATCGGCAAGCTGCTGTTGTCAAAAAAGTACCGGTAAGCCCCTGGAACTCGCCTAGAGAGAGTTGGCGGCACGAACGGCCAATTCCCCCGTCGCTTACGATGTCTTGTTAGCAACCATATGTGGTTGCCTAACCCAACACATCTATGAGCACCATTCTTCTCGTCATACTGATCCTCCTGCTCGTCGGTGCCTTCCCGACCTGGCCGCACAGCAAGAACTGGGGTTATGGTCCCACAGGTGGCCTCGGGCTGATCCTCGTCATCATCCTGATCTTGCTTTTGCTCGGCAAGATCTAGAGGCGTGCCCTTTCACTCCACCACACCCTTCACCACTTCCCCAAACACATCGGTGAGGCGGAAGTCGCGGCCGCC